>NZ_JBNGOY010000002.1:0-185092 GCF_050589805.1 Carboxylicivirga fragile
CAATACAAGAACTGCTTACAGAATATCAAATCAATCAAGATGTCAAAGAACAACTAAAATTATTTGGTGACTAATTTTAACGCATCAGCAGTAATGCATTATTAATAATGAGAAGGGAATGACTTAGACATTCAAATTAAATGTATGCATTCATAAATTTTGCCGACTAACGTGAACAAGCCATAAACCTGTTTGGTTTTGGCTTGTTCAAGTTAGGAAGAAGTATTTTTATAAATTTGGTAATCAATTGAACCTTATGTTACAAAAACTACTTTCTTTATTTAGAAAAAGATCAGAGGAAAACGAGGAGACTACAATGAAGTATTTGATTGTTGGACTAGGTAATATTGGGGAAGAATATGCCAAAACCAGGCATAACGTTGGTTTTGATGTACTGGATGAGCTAGCTGAACAAAGCAAGCTTGAATTTAAGGATCAGCGCTACGGTGCTGTTTGCACTTACAAATTTAAATCACGACAATTTATTCTTTTAAAACCAAACACCTACGTCAACCTTAGCGGAAGGGCGATTAACTATTGGCTTCAGAAAGAGAAAATAAAAATCAGTAATCTACTGGTTATTGTTGATGATCTGGCATTACCTTTCGGAACTTTGCGCCTTAAAACCAAGGGTGGTGATGCTGGGCACAATGGCTTAAAAAGCATCCAGGAAACATTAAATACTGGTAATTACAGCCGATTACGTTTTGGCATTGGTAGTGATTTCTCGAAAGGACAACAAGTTGATTTTGTATTAGGAAAGTGGACTGCAGAAGAGAAACCAACGCTAGAAGCTCGTAAGCAAACCTCAATTGATATTATAAAGGCATTTGGCACCATTGGAGCCAGCATGGCTATGAATCAATTCAATAATAAATAATGGAAAAGGGAGTACGAATTGATAAGTTTCTATGGGCTGTTCGCTTGTTTAAAACCAGAAGCATTGCTTCGGAAGCATGCAAGAAAGGACGCGTTACCATGGATAATCAATCGATCAAATCATCGCGAACCATTAAAATTGGCGATAAGATTAGTATTCGCGTTCCTCCTATTATAAGAACATACGAGGTACTTGATGTAGCAGAAAAACGAATGGGCGCTAAATTAACTCCTGACTTTATAAAAGACATTACCGCACCAGATCAACTTGAAACACTGGAACTAGCCAAGTTAGCAAGTAGCTCAGGAAGAAACAAAGGCCTTGGCAGACCTACCAAAAAAGACAGACGAGACATTGAACGCCTCCAAGAAGGTGATTGGGATAATTTCTAAAGATAAAAAAACATGATAGTTGCACGCCAAAAGAAAAAGGAAAACATAGCTGAATACATTTTATACATGTGGCAAATCGAAGATCTTATTCGTGCCAATGAACTTAAAATGGAGAACATCGACAAAAATATTATCCGCAGCTATCAGCAAAGTGAAGATGTAATTCTTGAAATAAGAGACTGGTGGGCCAATCTATGCGAAATGATGACACTTGAAAACAAGCAAACAAGTGGACATTTGCAGATTAACATCAATACTGTCAACGATGTTTATCAATTACACCTTCGCTTAATGAAGGCGCCAAACGAAGTTGCGTACCAGCACTTATACAACTCGGTAGCAGGCACCATTGAGGAATTCAATAAAAAGACAGGAGAAAAGCTTTCGAATGCCATCGAAGTTTGCCTAACTGCTATCTACAGCTCTTTCTTAATGAAATTAAAACAACAAACTGTTACAAAAGAGACCGAGGATGCCATTAAAATTTTCAGCAAATTATTGGCTACTTTATCAAAGAAATACAAAGAAGAACAAGAGGGGCAGCTAGATCTTAGGTAAGGCGCAATGCACCCGCCCAAAAATACGATAGCGATAGCGTGCAATCAACCGATATAGCCAATTATTAAAAGAAGAAGGAAGATAGCTTAAAGTTATTCCAATAACATTAGCAACTCCCCCTAATGTTTTTAAAACCTCAATCACTGCATTAGCGCCAGTAAAAACGTTCTCATTTTTCAGCAGAATAACTTCATCCATATTGAGTTGTGGCTTAATCACAACTGCTTCTTGTGTTTTGACTCCAACATCAAGACTTTGAAGCGGAACAAATTGAATTCTTCCGAACTTATCCAATCTTGCCAAGCGCCCCACAAACCCGGTGCACAACCTACACCACCCATCATAATAAATGGTGATATTATTTTTATGGGAATCACTTGCTTTCATAATTAATCAACAGCACATTCGTCACAATCAAATTGGGTAGTACGCTCCTTATTAACATTCTCTCCTCCTGAAACAGAACTGCTGTTCGTATTTAAAAAGCCATTGGCATTATCAACAAATCCTTTATCCGAAAACACATTAAATATAAAATCTTTGTCACTAAAACCTTCGCAAAAACAAATCTTATCTTCTTTAGTCATCTGTACAATTTAAAATTATAAATATCCCCAATCTACATCAAAACCATTAAACCAACCTTAGCTCAAAGTTAAATGTAACGCAACTGAGAAAACGAGACAAAAAAAGGCGGGTTCAATTAGAACACCGCCCACCTATAAAAGTTCACTTTCTTTCTACTTAATAACCACAACATCTACTCTTTGATTAACACTTCGCCTGGCTCCTGAACTTAGCAAATCATCAGACAGTAAATCTTCTTCTCCCTTGGGCTTTAACTCAAACCGACTACTATCTAAACCCAAACTTTTTACATAAAAATCTAATATTCGCTGACAGCGCAACTCACTAATCGAATAATTTTCATCGGCCTGATCTACATCATCAGCGTAACCATAGATAACAGCTTTCCATTCTGGATTCTGTAACATATTAAGTGCCAAAGTAGCCATTTCAATCTTACTTTCTGTATCTAAATTATTTGCTTTCTTGTGCTCAAAAAACACAGACACAATACTTGCTGATCCATATATTTTTTGAGTATGATTAATAATCGTAATTGAATCCGTTTTAACCGTTCTTCCTTCCGCATATTCCAAAAGCTGCTGTTCCAACAATCTCACTTCATTCTTTAACGGATCTTTTTTTGGAGCCCCAAACACATTAAATCCATACCCCCTATAAGTCCATTTGGAATGTCGCTTGTTCTTTTTACCAATCTTATAGGATATACTAATGCTTGTACTCCAATATTTATCATTCTCGGAACCAACCAAGATATTATCCAACTTATCTTCCAAAGACAAACGCATTGTAGATTCAAGCCCAATATCAAAACTTCGGTTAAGTCGATACTGAACCCCAAAACCAATTGGAATAATTAGTTCCTTGGCACGGTCAATCTTTTTATAAGGATCATGCTTATCCCAACCCAATACAATGTAACCATCATCCTCATTTTCCTCACCAAAATCACCAAAATGAACTACTTCATCATTATGCGAATAATGTACCCTGGTACGAAAGGCTGTCATACCTAGACCCAGTTTAAAATAGAAATTCCAATGGTCATTAATAGGCCCAGGCATTGCCAGCAATTGATTAATATAGGTTCGGCTATTAATGGAAAAATCCAATAGATCACCTTCACTATAGTAGGTTGAATTACCCGCTCGGTAGTTGCCTGACAAAAACTGCAGATCAAAAGCCCATGCGGGAAATAATTGTTTGCTCACCATAATGTTTGGCCCAAATTTCCAGTGGGTCGGGAAGATAGTATATGAGGCCAAATCGTTGTACATGATTAAGGGGCCATATCCCAATGACACGGACCAAGTATTAAAGGCCTTGTCATTCGAATAACGCATGTGCTCTTCTATAATTCTATTATCAGTTGAGTATTGCGCCTGAACAGAAAAAGTAACTACAAGCACCCCTAACAGCAACGCATATTTAGCTTTACTTATTTGCATACCTATTCTATTATTACAAACATATCAACTCGTCGATTCACCAAGTGTAAACCATTCTCAAGCTTCTCTGTATCTGAGAGCAACTCACTTTCACCTTTGGGATCTGTTTGGAAACGATCACGGGCAAGTTTATAGTCATTCACCAAAACATCCAAAACAGCTTTACAGCGCCGTTGACTTAATCGTAGATTATAATCAACCGATCCTCTTGCATCGCAATAACCAACAATTCGTATTCTTATTTGATCATTTTGCTGTAAAACACGAGCTAATTTAGCTAAACTACGATGCGAACGACGTGTTATTTCAGATTTATCGAAATCAAAATAAACCGATTCTGAAATGCCCTCCTGATACATTACAGTCTCAGTATAAATGGTAGTTGTATCGGCACTCAAAGAATCGCTCGCAGCGAGTAAAGCAATTTCCTGTTTCAGCGAATCTAATCGATGCGCCAATGGATCATGTTGCCTTTGGCGTTTGTATTGGAAATTAAAATCTTTATAAGTCCATGCTGCATGTCTCTTATTTTTCTTGCCAATTTTATAAGTGAGATTAAAAGAGGTAGACATATAACTATCATTATCTGCGCCACTTAGATTTACATCCAGATTATCGGCATTCATGCTACGCATCAACACTTCGGCACCGATATCAAAATTTTTATTAATTCGATACTTCACGCCAAACCCAAAGGGAATAACAATTTCATTTTTTCTAGTGGTTTCATTAACTGGCAAACCTCCTCGTCGATTGTAACCAATGGCCAGATAGTCATCCGCCTCCCAGCCATGCGGATCAGGATAACCAGATATAAATGGGTATACATGTTTTACTTGCAAATATTGATCTTTGGCTACATCTTCGCCACTAATGTTTCGATCGTACAAGCTTTGTTGGCGACTACGAAAATACACCAAGCCAAATCCCAATTTTCCATATATATTCCATCGGTCATTGATAGGCCCAAATATGGCAAACTGATTTATTGAGAAAGTAACGTTTAAAGAGAAATCAAGTAAATCACCACTAAAGTATCGACCATTTTTCTCACCATACATGTCTGCCATTAAAAACTGCGCATCGAGTCCCCAAGGTCGATTGAACTGCTTACTCAGCATTAATGTAGGACCAAACTTCCAATTATGACTTGGGAAAACAGTATAATCTATTACATCAACATAATAGATAACGGGGCCAAAACCCGCCGTAACTGACCATGTGTTGTATTTATTGCCCTTCCGATAAATTTGCTCTTCTTCCAAGCTGCCGAAATCTATCTGCGCCTTAACATGAGAAGAAAGCAATACGAAACATATTACAAGACTAAGGGTAACTATTCTTTTCATATGATTATATTTTCTTTCAATTGCCATATGAAACTCGCCTCCCGATAGCTATCGGGATTAATCATCCTCGTGTGTGAGAACTTACACTCATGGCTCGTTTCATAGAAGTTACTTAAACGCCAATACCAGCACATTTTACAATTTACTGGTATAACAACTAAAATTAAGACTATTTAATCCGCTTATTAAACCTTGTTGTTCTATTTTTTACCAAAGTACCAATATATTACACCAACACACATCCTTACCAAATAAAAAGCTCCCATCATAACGACAGGAGCTTTTCTACAATTCAATTACAAAGTTATTACTTTGTTTTATATTTTTCAATACCATCATCTAACCAGCTCTTATATCTGGCAATATCCGGATCATAAGCTACTGGTGTGTTTAGGGTATTTTCGTTTTCGTCGATGATTACATAATATGGCTGACCTTGTTGTTGGTAGCGCTCCATTTGAAACTCAGCCCATTTTTGCCCTACTGTTCTTATTTTTTTGCCAGTCACCTCCGAAATATAAGGTTCGTCTAATTTCTCGCGAATATCAACATACAACGAAACCAAAATATAATCGTTGGTCAGCATATTTTTGATTTGCGGATTAGACCATACTTTGTCCTCCATCTTACGGCAATTAGTACATCCCTTTCCAGTAAAATCAAGAAGTAGTGGCTTATTAACCTTCTTCGAATAAGCCAATGCTAATTCGTAATCTTCGAAGGCAGGAATACCTTGTGGTCCATAATGCATTCCATCCGGCATACCACCATGATTATCTGAGCTAACGAATCCTGCTGTTGGTGTTTGATCACCCACTCCAAACGGAGATTCAGCGTAATCTTTTGGAGGTGGGAAACCACTAATTAAATTAACCGGCGCTCCCCATAAACCAGGGATAAGATATATTGTAAAACTAAACACAAGCAAAGCCATTAAGAAACGCGAAACTGGTGTATGATCCATTGGTGAATCATGCGGCAATCGAATTTTTCCGAGTAAATAAAAACCCATTGCTCCAAAAATAGCTACCCAAATTGCGATAAACACTTCGCGTTCTAATATATGCCATCCCATAGTCATATCAGCAATCGATAAGAATTTGAATGCAAATGCTAATTCTAAGAAACCTAGGATCACTTTAACAGAATTCAACCAACCACCGGATTTTGGTAAAGAATTAAGGTAACCTGGGAAAGCAGCAAACAAAGCAAATGGTAATGCTAATGCCGATGAGAATCCTAACATCCCAACAATAGGCCCCATATAACCACCAGTTGCAGCCTTTACGAGTAATGCGCCAACAATTGGTCCAGTACAACTAAACGACACCAAGGCTAAAGTAAAGGCCATGAAAAAGATACCTATTAAACCACCCTTATCTTCATTCTTTGTTGTAAAGTTGATTAATGAACTTGGCATTACTATTTCAAACGCTCCAAAGAAAGAAGCGGCAAAAATCACCAGGAGAAGGAAAAAGAATATATTAAACCAAACATTGGTAGATAATTCGTTTAGTGCACTTGCGCCAAAAATAGCGGAAACAGCCACACCTAGAATTACATAGATTACCATAATGGACAAACCATAAGTAATAGCATTGCGAATACCGGCTGCTTTAGTCTTACTTTGCTTCGTAAAGAAGCTAACCGTCATTGGTATCATAGGAAATACACAAGGCGTAAGCAAGGCAGCTAATCCACCTCCAAAGGCCAATAGGAAGATTCCCCAATAGGACTCATCAGACTCGTCATCAGCTTCAGTTTTTGCAGATTCAAGCTCTGTAGCAACATCGGCCTCACCTATATTTACTTTTAATTCAAAATCAACCATTTCAGGTGGCATGCAAGTTTCATCGTTGCAAATCATTGATTCAATGTAACCTTTGATTACAACATCTCCCTTTTGCTTAATCTCAACTACTTTCTTAAAAGTAGCCTTCCCTTCGAACCACTGAAGTTCCGCCTTATAAGTTTCGTCGTAATGCTTTGTTGGAATTGGTGTTTCAACTATGCCCTCCAAAATAGTATAAGCATCGTTTTCTTCCACCTCTATAGTGGTTGGTATAGCTGTATTCTCAGGCAATACAGATGAATAAACATGCCAACCTTCATCCACAGAAGCTTCGCAAATGATTTCTACTTTGTTTCCGTCAAGATTCTTTGTAGAAAACTTCCAATTAATATGTTGCTCCATTTGCGCAAAAAGCGATCCTAATATGGACAACAATAGTACAACCGTTGTTAGCGTTTTTTTCATTTTGTTCAAATTGACATTAAAGATATATTACATATCTAATTCTATACATATTCACAAAGCTAAGAATTTATATTTCTAAAAAACCTGATTAAGGTTGTGTTAAAAACGAAAACTATAAACTTTATGACTCAAACCAATCGCATCGCTTACAATTTAACACCTTTTTAACTTCGCGTTAAATCTCAAGAATCATGCTCTTTAGCCTCTCTTCACCTTAAAGACACTTATTATTTAATAGAGGGTGACTCAAAGTTGAAAAAATATTGCATGACATTGATCAATTTGTCGTAAGGCTAAGTTAAGCCTTACAAAACCAACAACGAAAAAAAAGCACAAAAAAAAAGGTTGACCTAAGTTAGGTCAACCTCATTATCTTCTTTATCTACAATCTTGAACTCTAATAAGCCGAGTGAGTCGGAAGGAAATACTTTTAGTCCTCTGCTATATTTAAATTTCCACTTTAATGCTAAAGATGGAAATCCTTTTTTAAGGTAAGCATAAACCAAAGGATTAACCTTCAGGATCAAATTCTTCATTTTCAGCCCTTGCACTGCTTTCTTCACAGCATCTTCTAATGTTTTTGGCCAGAATATTGCTGGCTCAATTTTTCCGGTTCCATTACAGGTAGGACATCCTTCCTGTGTTTGAATATGCAATTCAGGTCTTACACGTTGGCGAGTAATCTGCATCAAACCAAACTTGCTTAAAGGCAAGATATTGTGCTTGGTACGATCGGGCGCCATGGCCTGTTTCATTTTATCAAAAACCTTTTGACGGTTTTCGTTAAGTTGCATATCTATGAAATCGACGACAATAATACCTCCCATGTCTCTTAGTCGAAGCTGACGAGCAATTTCATCAGCCGCTGCCAGATTGACCTCCAGGGCATTATTCTCTTGATTAGAAGCAGATTTTGAACGGTTTCCGCTGTTAACATCAATTACATGAAGAGCTTCAGTATGTTCGATAATTAAATAAGCTCCGCTTTTAAACGAAACAGTTCTACCAAACAATGCCTTTATTTGACGGTGTACATGAAACTGGTCAAATATTGGCGCATCACCTCTATAATGCTTTACAATCTTTTGTCGGTCAGGGGCTATCATACCCACATATTCCTTAATCTCGTGACAAACCTCTTCATCGTTTACATAAATGGTATTAAACGAAGGATTGAGAATATCCCTTATTAATGCCGAGGTGCGTCCAATTTCTCCAATAACTAGTCCTGGTGCTTTTACATCTCTGATACGCGAGGTATTTTCTTCCCATCGCTTCACTAATGTTCTAAGCTCTTTATCGAGCTCGGCTACCATTTTTCCTTCAGCTACCGTTCTAATAATTACACCAAAACTTTTTGGTTTGATACTTAGAAGTAAGCGCTTCAGTCTGTTCCTCTCCTCGGTAGATGATATTTTCTGACTAACTGATACTTTGTCAGAGAACGGAAGAAGAACCATGTTTCTGCCAGCTATGGATAATTCTGATGTTAACCGTGGTCCTTTAGTTGATATGGGCTCTTTAGCAACCTGTACCAACACATTCTGACCTGCTGTGAGAACTTCCGGAATGGTCCCGTTTTTATTAATGTCGGGTTCCGATTTAAGCTTGTGCAATGCTACAACTCCTTTTTTATTAGAAGCAATGTTTAAAAATTTCTGTAGGGATCGAAACTGAGGTCCAAGATCTAGATAATGTAAAAAGGCATCCTTTTCATATCCTACATCAACAAAAGCGGCGTTTAGTCCGGGCATGATTTTTTTCACTCTACCCAAATACACATCACCAACCGCAAATTTAACATTACTTGTCTCCGTACGGAGCTCTACTAATCGTTTATCTTCCAATAATGCTATCGAAAGATGATCGGGAGTAACATCTACAAACAGTTCTGCATTCACTATATGATCGCAATTTTATTTCAAAGAACGTTGTATACGAATATACAAACAACAAACAGAAAGTGAATCACTTTCTGTTTGCTTAATTTTTCAGACCAAAGAATTATTTCTTCTTCTTATGACGGTTCTTTCTTAACCTCTTCTTACGCTTGTGCGTAGCCATCTTATGTCTTTTTCTCTTTTTTCCACTTGGCATGGCGTAACGTTTTAATTGTTAAACTTATTTTACGTTATTCTTCACTTTTGTAACGAAGCTCTTAGAAGGCTTGAAAGAAGGGATGAAGTGCGCAGGAATAATAATAGTTGTATTCTTTGAGATATTACGAGCAGTTTTCTCAGCTCTTTGCTTAACAACAAATGAACCAAACCCTCTCAAATATACGTTCTTACCTTTTACCAATGAACCTTTAATAGTGTCCATAAACGCTTCTACAGTCTTCTGAACTGTAACCTTTTCAATTCCAGTATTTTTTGAAATCTCGTTAACGATATCAGCCTTTGTCATTTTCTCTTAAAATTATTTATTATCAATTGTTTACAGCTAATTCTCTAAAATTCAGAATGCAAAGATATATGAAATCTCAAGATAAAAAAACAAAAGCATTACTTTTGCATAAAAAATTACACAAATGGATTTCAGAAAACAATTAATAGACTGGTATTTGGCTATGCATCGCCCCTTACCTTGGCGACAAACAAACGACCCTTATAAGATTTGGATTTCTGAAATTATACTTCAACAAACACAAGTAATTCAAGGCACTGCTTATTATCATCGATTCATTGATACCTTCCCGAACGTACAGGAATTAGCCAAAGCAAATGAAGACAAAGTATTAAAACTATGGGAAGGATTGGGTTATTATTCAAGAGCCAGAAATCTTCATACTGCCGCAAAAATGATTGTGGCAGATTTTAATGGCATTTTCCCAAATGACTACAAGAGCATCATTAGCCTAAAAGGTATCGGCCCATATACTGCTGCGGCCATTGCTTCGTTTGCATTTAAGCTGCCCTATGCTGTTATTGATGGTAATGTGTATCGATTTATTTCACGCTTGCATGGCATTACAACTCCTATTGACACAACAGAAGGGAAAAAACTATTTGAGCAAAAAGCGAGTGAACTTTTAAATCCCAAACAGCCTGACCTCCATAACCAAGCAATGATGGAAATGGGAGCCACTGTTTGTAAAGCCACAGCTCCACTCTGTAACGACTGCGTTTTTAATAAAGAATGTGTCGCTTATCAAACTGGCCAACACCTTGAATTACCAATCAAAATCAAAAAAGTAAAACAACGCCACCGATACTTTAATTATTTTCTGATCAATAATGAAGAAGGCATCATTCTGAACCAAAGAACAAAAAGTGACATTTGGCAAAAACTATATGAATTGCCTTTATTCGAGTCAAGTAAAAAACTTAGCGCTAGTCAGCTAAAAAAAGACTTTCAAGAATCTTTTAAGATGATAGCTGAAATAAAACATATCTTGAGCCATCAAATTATTCATGCTCGTTTTTTCAGAACAAACATCAAAATTCTAGATAAAATACCTAACAAGGGCATGACATTCTTTAACACTCACAAGCATAAGGACTATGCCTTCCCTCAATTAATTGTGAACTTTCTAAATGAGCAAGATCTGCCAATTAGATAGCATTCAGAGCATTTGTTTTAAGCTGAAAGTTTTGTACTTTTAAATCGTAAAAATTAACAAAAATAAAAGCCATGTCGGTTAACAAAGTAATATTAGTTGGAAACGTAGGGAAAGACCCTGAAGTGAGATACCTAGATAATGATGTTGCAGTTGCAAATTTCAGCATTGCAACCACTGAACGAGGTTTTACTTCACGTGATGGACAAACGGTTCCGGACAGAACTGAATGGCATAACATTGTTGCATGGAGAGGCTTGGCAAAAGTTGTAGAGAACTACGTTAAAAAAGGCACTCAAATTTACATCGAGGGAAAAATAAGAACTCGCTCATATGACGATAAAGATGGCATTAAGCGCTATACAACTGAAATATTTACTGATAATCTTCAATTGCTAGGACGTAAATCAGATAATCCAGGAGCTGGTGCGGACTCACCAAATCCTCAACAGAATGCGACTTCAAATGCAAGTAATCAATCAAACCAGGCCATTTCATCACCTCCTCAGAATGACGATTTCTTGAAGGAAGATGAAACGGATGATTTACCATTTTAATTTATAAAATCTTTCTGATTGGAAGCAGATAGTATTAACCTTGTGTTAGGAGCATCATCAAAAGGCATTGAATTTTTAACTCCCTCAACAGGAACATTTATTGCCCTTGTAATCAATGCATTTCTTTTATTATCGTCTGCGCTAATATCAGGGTCGGAAGTAGCCTTCTTTTCGCTTGAGCCTAAAGACTTAGACATCTTAAAAGAAAAGAAATCAAAGAATAGCAAGCTCATTTTAAAACATTTAAAAAACAAAGAACTCTTATTAGCTACCATTTTAATTAGCAATAACTTTGTTAACGTTGCCATTGTAATTCTAACTTCGCTAATTGCTAGTGAGCTAATACTAATTGATGGCAATACAACTTTAAAGTTTCTAGTTGAGATAGTTTTCATTACAGGTATAATCCTGTTCTTTGGTGAAATATTACCAAAAGTATACGCCTCTAAATCACCTTCGAAGTTTGCAAGTGTAATGGCTTACCCGCTGTGGATATTGACCAAACTATTAAAACCCATCAGTCTTATCTTAACCAAGTCTACCCAGTTTGTAAATAGGCGAATGGCTCGAAAGGTAAAGAACCTTTCGATGGACGATATTTCGCATGCTCTGGAGCTTACTGGAAATGATATTTCGGATGAAAAAGATATACTGGAAGGCATTGTTAAATTCGGAAACATTGACGTATCAGAAATTATGACTGCCAGAGTGGATGTGATGGATGTTGAAATCAAAAGTGATTACAATAAAGTTTTGCAAATCATTATTGATTCGGGTTATTCACGACTTCCAGTTTTTGAAGAAACACCTGATAATGTTAAAGGATTGCTTTACGTTAAAGATTTGTTAGCTCACTTAAACGAGACAAACGAGTACAAGTGGCAAGATCTTATAAGAAAAGCCTACTATGTACCCGAAACCAAAATGATCAATGATCTGTTAGAGGAATTTCAATCACAGAAAATCCACATGGCAATAGTTGTAGATGAATACGGGGGCACATCAGGCATTGTAACCTTAGAAGATATATTAGAAGAAATTGTTGGTGACATAAGCGATGAGCTAGATGAGGATGAAGATGTTTTCAGTAGATTACCCGATGGTTCTTTTGTATTTGAAGCGAAAATTTTGCTCAATGATTTTCATAAAGTAACAGAAACAGACGAAACTTTATTTGACTCAATACGAGGTGACGCTGAAACCTTAGCAGGTTTAATACTGGAACTAAAAGGCGAAATCCCTAAAAAAGACGACACAATAGAGTTTAATAATTTCAAGTTTACGATATTGGCGGCCGATAACCGACGCATCAAGAAGGTGAAGCTCGAGTTGAAAAAGAAATAAAGATGAAACGAGCCATGAGAGAGTTTTATCTCACACAAAAGTTTGACTAATCCCAATAGCTATCGGGAGGCGAGTTACATGTGGCCATTAAAAAGCAAAATATAAACAGATGAAAACAATATACACATCCTTGCTATACAAACTCTGCTTTGCTATATGCTTAGTTGTATTCGTTAGCACTAGTTGCCGCAGACACCAGGCTCCGAAACCAAGAGCTTACTTCAGAATTGAAATGCCCGAAAAAGAGTATCAATCGTTTCAATCTGCCTTTCCATACACATTTAGCTACCCCAAATATGCCGAAGTTATAATTGACTCCTCAAAGAATGCCGAGGATTACTGGCTAAACTTATCGTTTCCTCAATTCAATAGCCAGATACACGTGAGCTATAAAAGCATTGACGATAACTTTGTTGAATTGTTAGAAGACAGTAGAAGGTTGGCCTATAAACACACGATCAAAGCTGATGCCATTAATGAGCTCTTGTTCGAAAACAAAGAACATCAGGTATTAAGCATATTATACGACATTCAAGGCGACGCAGCCTCTCCCGTTCAATTTCTTGCCACCGACAGTGTTCATCATTTTTTAAGAGGATCATTGTATTTTAACTCCATCCCAAATAAGGATAGCTTAGCTCCTGTAATTGATTTCATAAAGGAAGACATGATTCACCTTATTGAAACCATCGAATGGAAAAATAATTAAGCATGCCTTTAGAACGCATCATCGAACATGACCAGCACAACAAGGTTGCGGTCTGGCATCTCACAGAATCATTAGAGCAACTTCATTCACTTATTCATTTAAGTGCTGAAGACCGGAAAACATTTGAAAAATTTCGGATTGAAAAACGAAAGAAGGAATGGCTTTGTTCTCGCATATTGCTTCAAGAAATACTCGAACACTATCCTGCCATTGACTATACTTCGAATGGTAAGCCATTTTTGAGTAATAGCGACAAACACATCAGCATTTCACATACATTTGGCTATGTAGCTGTTACTGTTTCAGACGATACGACCGCTCTAGATATTGAATTATGTACGGATAGAATTGACAAACTTGCCGATAAATTCGTTCACGAAAAAGAAGAATTATTTTTTACCGAAAAGGATAGAAGAACTTTTTTAACTTTAATTTGGTCAGCCAAAGAGAGCCTTTACAAGTACTTTGATGAATATGGTGTTATCTTTAAAAATGATTTTAGAATACTACCATTCGAACTAAAAACGAAAAGTAGTTTTGACACTCATACCTGGTTCAAACAAATTGACAAGCAATTAAAGCTTAATTACGAGGTGAACAACAATTACATATTAGTTTATCACCTTTCAACATGCTAACAACAATGGTTTACGATCAAATAATTTCGAAATATAAAAGAGGTGAAAAGCAACTTGCTATTTTATTGGATCCTGATAAACTACCAAATAAATCGCTCACTCAGCTTAGTCAAGTACTTCAAAAAGTTACACCCGACATCATACTAGTTGGTGGCAGCTTAGTGAGTACCGACACCTTCGATTTTATTAATAATCTTAAAAAAGTGATCGATCAACCCATCATCTTATACCCAGGCTCTTCATCACAATACGCTTCAAATGCCGATGCTCTTTTGTATATCTCTTTATTATCAGGCAGAAATCCAGAATTTTTAATAAGTCATCACGTAGCTTCTGCCCCTTTGATTAAAGCTAATGATACAGAAGCTATTTCAACAGGTTATCTTTTAATAGATGGAGGACGCATAACTTCGGTTCAATATGTAAGCCAAACGCTTCCAATTCCTGCAGATAAAAGTGACATTGCTGTAGCGACGGCTTTGGCTGGGCAATACCTAGGCATGAAGTTAATATACATGGATGCTGGGAGTGGTGCTATTAATCCCATTCCGAAAAAGATGATCGAAGACGTAAAAAACCAAATAGACATTCCTTTAATGATAGGCGGCGGTTTAAATTCCAAAGAAAAAATTGCTTCTGCCTGTCAAGCCGGTGCCGACATTATTGTGGTTGGAAATGCTTTGGAGAAAGATGTGTCCTTGCTTAAAGAATTCTACCAGTCAGTTAAAGCTCACTAATTCGGTCAACACCAAAGCTTCAAGCATTAAGATTGGAAGCATTGATCAACACATTCTGACGGCAAACTCAATAATCAAGAAAATTATAATATCTTTAAGTAAAGTCGGTAATCACACGTGCTAACTATCCGAGTTTGAAAATAGTCGATCACAAAACAAATGAATGTTAATGGCTAAGAAGACTGCAATCAAAGATATAAAACATCGAATCATCGACTATTCCATTCTATTTGGAGGATGTGCGGGTCTACTCATCACAATCATACAGAACATTCTGGCCAAAGAACACAATCCTGACATTCGTTTACTTATTGATATCGTAGCAATATCAACACTTTGGATAGTATGGTATTTTCGACATAAAGTTTCGCTAGTACTCAAATCATTAATTGTAATAACAGCCGTATTTCTTTTATGGGCACAAGGAATCTTTCATGTTGGATTCCATTCGCACAACACGATGTTGTTTATATTACTACCATTATTTCTAACCTTAGCAATAAATTATCGCCTCAACCTACTACTTACAATACTTTTTGTGGCATTTTATATCGGAATAGCCTACGCATTTACTTCTGATACATTAAGAATTAACGTGGATTTGAGCGAACGCGTCAATAGCATTTCGCATTGGATCATACACCTTCTGATTCTAGCAATTTTATCATTCGTTATTATTATAATTCTTGACTCTTATAAAAACTACTTTAAGAAACTCATTACTAAACTTGAAAAGCAAAACCTGGAGTTAAACAAACACCAAAAACATTTAAACGAACTTGTAGAAGAGCGGACAAATAAGCTTAATCAGGCTTATGAAGCACTATCGACAACTAACAATGAACTTGAGCAAAAAAATAAGCTTATTAACGATCAAAATAACGAATTAAAAAACACATTAATTTACCTAAAGAACACCCAAGCAAAACTGATTGAGTCGGAGAAAATGGCTTCACTAGGTACGCTAACTGCTGGCGTCGCCCATGAAATCAATAATCCTTTAAACTACATTATGGGAGCACATGTTGGCCTTAGCAATTATTTTGAGAAATATGGAAGTAATGAGCAAGACAATACAGATGTATTCCTTAACAGCATACATACCGGAATAGAGAGAGTAACAAATATTGTATCGGGGCTCAACCAATTTAATCGTACCAACAGCAGTTTTAATGAAGTCTGTGACATACACTCCATCATCGATAACTGCTTAGTGATGTTACACAATCAACTCAAACACAAAATAGAAGTAATAAAGACTTACCATAGTGAAACACCGCATATTAAAGGAAATATTGGTAAACTTCATCAGGCCATTTTTAATATCTTAAACAATAGCATTCAGGCGATAAATAACAATGGGAAAATTACCATATGGACCTCTCTTAACCCCAACAATATCGTCCTTAAAATTACTGACAACGGTTGCGGCATCAAGGCTGAACACCTGACTAAAGTTACTGATCCTTTCTTCACCACAAAGCCTCCAGGTAAAGGCACAGGACTAGGCTTATCAATATGCTATTCAATCATTCAGAGCCACAATGGTACTCTGGAAATTACATCGGAACCGAACATTGAAACACAAGTTATTGTTCAACTACCAAAGGAAAATGACAATGAATAACAAAGCAAAAATTTTATACGTTGATGACGAAGCCATAAACCTTACGCTATTCGAAATTAATTTCAAACAACATTATGATGTTTATACCGCCGAAAATGGTTCTAAAGGCCTGGAAATTCTTAAAGAGAATCCGGACACATTGATTATTGTAAGTGACATGAAAATGCCAGGAATGAACGGTATTGAATTTATTAAAAAAGCCAAAGAACAGTTCCCAAATAAAAAATACTTCATTTTAACTGGTTTTGAAATAAATGATGAAATCACGCACGCGATTGAAAGTGGATTAATTATCAAATATTTCAGAAAACCATTCAATATAAAAGATATTCAATCATCTATAGACTCAGCAATTGCGCAATGCAATTAGGTTCCCTTCTATCATTAAGGAAGCAGGTCTTCCAAAGGCTCACCTTCACAAGCATTCGGAAAAGGAATTTCCAAGAAGGAACTGATGGTTGGAGCTACATCTGCCATCGATACCGGCTTGCGAACATCTTGCCTGTCGACCTTCCAACCGTAAAAAACCAAAGGCAAACGAGCATCGGTCCAATGGCGATTTACGGTCGAATTATCAGGCAATAATTCGTTCCATCCTGGTTGTAATCTTATTAATATGTCACCCGATCGCTTTGGATGGTAATTCAATTTCAAACTTTGCATTGCGGCTAAATCAGATGTTGAAGCCATTAATTCAGTAGCTGGCATGGCATAAGCAATACCTTCCACCTGCATCAAGAATTTTGCAGATTGCTCCAAAATATTTTGAGCGGGTACTTTCGATTGTTCCAACAGTTCATGATTTAAATACACCTGACCATCGTGGTAGGCCTTTACCCATTTTCCCTGTCCATAAATTGCCATCAAATACAAATTAAGTAGCGAGGCCGCTTTTTTACCATTAAACAAACCGCTGGATAATTGGCCACGCTGATTTTCTTCGAGTGAGCGAACAGGTGCACCGATTGCAGAAGTTACAATCAATGTATTTTCCATTCCCACTTCTTCATCCAAAATTCGTATCAAATCAGCAATTTCTTCATCTAGCCTAATTAGCATATCCTCGGTTTCTGCCTCAAAAGCAGATGCTGATTTGCGCATAGCTGACCTTGCTGTAAACTGTAAGGTTAAAATATCTGTTACATCATCCGCACCAAAATCTTCATTTATAACATGTGCAACAGCAAAATCACGAACCAGCTTATTTCCGTATGGTGAGCGCAATACCGCATTGTATGGCGTATCACTTTTATCTTTTTTCAAGGAATATAAAAAACTATGCCCCTCGGGTAGCTCTTTGCTATAATACTTTAGCTGATGATATTCATTCAAATCAGATTTTGGCCCCCATTGTCGTTCACAATAAACATCCAGCAAATTCTTACCATTAAAATCTTCGACCCATTCTGGCATTGCTACTACAGCCGTATCAGCATTTAATTGAAAATGCCCAGTAGCAAAATTCACATTATATAGATAATCCGGCGAATGTCCGCCTGTCCAAATCAAAAAATCTTTATCAAAACCGATAGAGGTCACCTTTGAAGCGCCATTATACATCCACTTTAACTCATCAACTAAAGTAGATGCCAACATGTTTTTTGCAGATGGATATGCCGAATCAGTTTCTAAACCATCCGCATGTACCTCTATGGATCTCAACCGATCGTACCACTTATCGGAAATGACACCATGCGTTGCAGCATACGAGCCACTATAAAAAGTTGACAAGCTACTTCCTGCATAAACTGATCCCGCAGGAAAAGATGCATGGCGATAAAACGAGCCACCCGAGATTATTCGATTAAAACCATCGTCCGAAAACTTATCTCGAAAAGCAATTAGCTGATCAGTGCTCAACTCATCCACCAATATAAAAACCACCAACTTTGGCTTAGGTGAAGCAATGCGTTGCGCATGACTATAAAATGAAGAAACAAACAAGAATACTATCAATAATCGCCACATGGTAAATCAAATTTGCGCCAAATATAATCATACCACAACGGGAATAAAAAAAGGCCACTGAAAAATTCAGCAGCCTAGCATATCTTTAGGTGTTTTACTAGTCGAAAATCAAGTTGATACCCAGACGAGCATTTACATACTTAGCCGTTTCCGGTGTCATGAGCGATCCCAGGTTATCAGTCACAAAATATAATTGAACAGGACCACCTCGAAGAGCTAAACCAGCGCCAAAATTAGCGGGTGCATTTTTCCTCAGCGAATAGGTAAATACCGTAGAAAGAGCATTACCAGGAGTTAAAGCTGCAGCCAAAGTCGTTTCCGGTATCCATTTACCATCTACAATATAACTTTTTGAAACGATACCAGCGTTAAACCAATTTCGATGCTGATAATTAGCAGTTAGATTAAAACTACCCATTAATCCAGTCTTATAACTTATCTCTTCTTCGGATACCTTAAAAGAATCCTTAAAGTCATCTGCTAACTGATCCCAATAGTCTTCCTCATCATCATTTTCTTCGCCACTAATTTCATCGGAAATATCAACGCCATCAAATTCAAAAACGCCATCGGTATAAAATCGAGTAGTACGAGTTTTCCAATTAATATAACCAAGATCGTTAACCGCCGCTCCAATTGTTAAGTTGGTCATCGGCTTCCAGGTTATACCAAGATCAACTCCCCAACCCCGGTTTTCATTTGTAAATAAATCCCCTCTGTCTATATCATCATCATAACTCAAAGAAGAAACATAGCCCTCATCATCATATTCTATTTTCATTGGCAATGAGGTAAGGAAAGAAGCATTTGAACGCACTTGCATTGAACCATCATCAAAAGTTTGTACACCCACATCAAAGTATTCTGACTCTACATTAGCTACACCAAACAAGTATTTAATGCGTGCACCAATCATGATATTATCAGTAATTGGTCGATTATACCCTATTGCAAATTCGGTGTAGTTCATCCCATTCACATACAAATCAGACAAACTATGGTTGATGGGTTTATCATTCTCATAATCCCAATTCCCATGTCGTAAATCCATTATTGATCCAGGGTATTGAATTTTAGCTTTTAATTTATGATTAATGTCAAAAGATAAATAGCTCTCACCAAGTTCAAAACCAAATCCAATAATTTGAACAGAAGCCTCCGTGGCCAAAAGGTTATTATCCTGTAATGAATTGGCCAAATTGTCGATGTTTATGATTGAAGAATCTTGCTGTAAACCTTGACCTTTTGTAATAATTTCAGACCACGAGAACCCCGTATTTTGCCCATTAATCTGAACACTACCCAGTGCTGGCAAAGCAAAGTAACTTCCTTTAACTGGTCGAAAAGCAGGGTTTAACTGCATCGATTGCGGCACCCCTCGCAAAAACAACATGGCATTATCCTGGGCTTGCATTTCCATGGATGCCAAAAGAAATATTAATAATATATATAGGTATCTCATTTTTGTAAATTCTAATTGATAAGCTTAAACTTTACTCCACTAATAATTGATTACACCTTTCAATGAAATCTGTATTGCTAATTCATTCTCCTTCAACAACACAACAACTTGCTTATCGGCATAATTTGTTGTTTGAAGTGTCATTCGCACAAAAAGCTTATCGGCTGTTCTCAATTTCTCAAGCTGCTCATTCGTCAAGCCTATTTCTTCTTTCCCTTCCGTAATTGACGAAACGATACCCTCATCGTTAATTCCAGCGGCATTAATAGCTTTAATCTGAATCGTCTCGGTCATTTCATCACCTTCATAAAACTCAATAAAAGCTGTTGCTTCAAAAGGAAAGCCATTTTGACTATTAATCTGCAATTTTGCCCTTGAAAGATCTTGCAAGAAATCGTTATCATCTAAATCGATCGTATCAACATCGAAACTAGAATTAATAACAACCTCGATTGGTATTTCAATGACATAGCCCATATAGATGCGGCTCTTTTGATCTAGCTCAACTTCCTCGGTTAGCGTTCCTCCTGGATTTAGAACCAACTCGCCAGAGTATTCAAAAGTCTCTGGAACGTCATACAAAAAGTCCTTTAGGTTCGAATTATTCTTATCTATGGTTAAAGTATCAGACTTCACACTTTGAGAAGTAGGACATGCAGGCATACTAATCAAAGGTGTAATTAAATCCATGTATTCATTCTCCGCAAGCTTTCCTTTTATTTTGGTATCAATCAAGCCAGAAAAAGGAGTAGAATTATTGGTAAGGATTTTAAATCTCGGATTATCAAACTCCACTCCATCAGGAAAAGTCTCAAAAATATCCATCTCCAGATTATGCATTCCGTTATCAATGTCTATCCTGCTCTCGGCCATTGAGCCTTTCACATATGAGATAGCGAACTCACTCATTTCAATAGTAATATTACCAAGCTGATCAGTGAATGTTGTGCCGCTTGTCAGAGGCCTTATACTCAACTCAACTGGCACTTCGTTATTGACTAGATTTATACGCTGATTCTCGATCACATTTGTCACTGCGTTTCCATTTCGAACTTCTATTTCAACATCCTGAGTGCCAGATGCTGTTGGGAAACTAATAAGTAAGCGCATCGGTTCAAGCAAATTAGACCCATTTACACTTAGTGTATAATTCAAATCAATTGTACTAACCGTAGCATTTGGCAACGATAGAGGTATGCTAGCCGATTGACTTATTTCTGATTGCATATTAAAAACCGCATAAGGAATTGGTATATCAATGGATTGTGATGACAACTTAAAAAAATCATCCAGACCAACATATGCCAATGAATCCGCATCCTGAAATAACATAATACGTTCATTTCCTTGCTCATCCTTAAAATACTTTACAAAATCAGTATCTTCCGAGAGAATATCTCCCATTGTAAGTTGTGCCTTTGCCAACGGTAAGGCAATACCAGATGAAAAATCCATCTCATCCGAAATTCGATCTGTGTCGAACTCATCTCCAATACATCCTGCTAACAAAGGTATCGCTAGCAGATATAACCACATTCTTTTCATCCTTGAGTATTTAAAAGGTATATTTCAAACTAAATATCCTCACGGTATTTTCTTATTCCGATTATAAAAACATATTTACCCGAGCATCTATATTTGAATAACAGGTTTAACGGAGATTATTTTGATTTGTTTCAATATTTGACCTTGACTATTTCTCTAATATTTCTTATCATTCGCATTTACTAATTGTAAGAAATATGGATCTAAAACAAAACATGGTTGCCTGGTTTGAAATACCTGTACAGGACCTAGACAGAGCTACAAGATTTTATGAAGAAGTCTTTGATATAACACTTTTACCCCAAGACTTGGGACCGGTAAAAATGTCATTTTTTCCGTATAACGATGATTTACCCGGTTCTCCAGGTGGACTTATGTATTATCCCGAAGAATATCAGGTATCGAAAGATGGTGTACTCATATATTTCAGCTCTCTGGCCGGCGATTTAAATACTGAGCTATCAAGAGTAGAAAAAGCTGGAGGTCAGATTTTATCTTCCAAACGCTTGATTAGTGAAGAAATTGGATACATGGCCGTCTTTATTGATTCGGAAGGCAATCGCATTGCCCTATATAACAAGGCATAAAAAAAAGAGGCTGTCTCAAAAGTCAAAAAAGAATCTTTGAAACATATAATTTATAACTAGCTTCAATATATGTTACCCCTAAATCCCCTGAAGGGGACTTAAGCCTCCACTTTAGTGGAGGTTTGGAGGGGTAGAAATAAAGGATAAGTTTTAATTTATAAGTTGTCTAGATTTTAAATTCACTTTTGAGACAGCCCCTTTTTAAATATAGTTGATTCAATTATTCAAACATATTACGCATACGGCTGAAAAAACCTTCACCATCTCCATTTGATGGATCAAAGCTTTCAGCTGTTTGTAGTTTCTCAACCACTTTTCGTTCATCCTTATTTATGTTTTTAGGAATGAACACTTGGATATGCACCAACAAATCTCCACGTCCATAACCATTCACCTCAGGTAATCCTTTACCGCGAAGACGCAATACTTTTCCTGGCTGAGTTCCAGGATCAATCTTAACTTTTACGCGACCTTCTACCGTTGGAATTTCTACTGCCTTTCCTAGTATAGCATCTGGCACGCTAACATTCAAGTTATAAATAAGGTTATTACCATCACGAATTAACTCCGGATGTTTCTCTTCTTCGATCAATACCAACAAATCACCATTGATACCACCACGTCGCGCAGCATTGCCCTTACCAGAAACCGATAACTGCATTCCCTCTTCAACTCCCGCAGGTATATTTAATGAAATAACTTCTTCATCGCGTATTACACCTTCACCAGCACATGGCGCACACTTATTGGTAATAATTTTGCCCTCACCTCCACAAGTTGGACAGGTAGATGCGGTTTGCATCTGACCCAATATTGTATTTGAGATACGTGTAACCTGGCCTGAACCATGACAAGTAGAACAGTTACTATACGAACTATTATTCTCAGCTCCTGATCCACTACACGAGCTACACTCGACGTATTTCTTTACCTTAATTTTCTTTTCTGCACCATTAGCAATTTCGCTTAAGTTAAGTTTTACCTTAACACGAAGATTGGAGCCTTTATTGACTCTGCGGCCTCCACGGGATGAACCTCCACCAAAGCCACCGAATCCACTAAAACCGCCAAAGCCACCACCTCCGCCGCCAAATATATCTCCGAAATGAGAGAAGATATCATCCATTGACATTCCAGCGCCACCAAAGCCACCACCTGAAGCTCCGCCTACACCAGCATGACCAAACTGATCGTAACGCTGACGTTTTTCTGCGTTAGATAGAATCTCATATGCCTCTGCTGCCTCTTTGAATTTCTCCTCTGCGGCTTTATCACCTTGATTTTTATCCGGGTGATACTTAATGGCTTTCTTACGATAAGCCTTTTTAATCTCTTCTGCAGAAGCACTTTTTGATACTTCTAATATTTCGTAAAAATCTCTTTTTGACATGTCTTTGCTGTTTACTCACCAACTACAACCTTCGAGAAACGAACAACTTTCTCGTGAAGTGTATAACCTTTTTCGATGCAATCAATAACTTTTCCTTTCAATTCATCAGTTGGTGCCGGTATTTTCGTTACCGCCTCGTGAACATCAGTATCAAATGGTTTTTCTTTAGCTTCAATCTCTTTAAGCCCTTGCTGTGTAAGATATTCGCTAAACTTATTATAGATTAACGCAATACCTTCTTTCAAGGCATCGATATCTTTTGCTTCATCCATGTGCGCTTGGGCTCTATCAAAATCGTCGATCACTGGCAACAAGGCTAAGAGCATGCTCTCTCCTGCCGTTTTTGTCAGCTCCATTTTTTCCTTAAGCGTACGACGGCGATAATTGTCAAACTCAGCACTTAGGCGCAGGTATTTATCATTGAGCTCAGCCAATTTAATATTTTGCTTTTCCTCTTCCGATAATTCAGGTTCCTTTTCTTCTTCTACTTCTTCCTCAACCTGATCTTTTACTTCCTCCTGATCCTTCACCTCTTCCTGCTCATCAGCAGCTACTTCATTTTCAAGCAATTCTTTTTCCACCTCTTTGGCCTTTTGCGCTTTGGCATCTTGCTTTTTCGATGACTTCTTAACCATTTATATCGTATTTTTTATTATTCCAATTAACACTTCGTTCAGACACATTATTCTGTGCGACGCAAAATTACACAAATATTCTGCCAACTTAAGCTTATTAGTCAAATTGGCAGAGTTTGATAATTCACCTGTCAGGTTTCGGCTATAATGACAAAAGGCAACTCCTTTTTTCAAAGAAACTGCCTTTGTATATTTTAAAACTAGTTAAGTCTACTTTTTAAGTAACTCCTTTAATTTTGCTTCCAAAGCAGAGCCACGCAAATTTTTTGCAAGAATTACACCGTCTGAATTAATCAGGAAATTACTTGGAATGCCTCTAACTCCGTATACAACTGCCGGTCTGGTATTCCAAGCCGCAAAATCGCATACATGATATGGCCAAGTCAATTTATCTGCTTTAATGGCATCCTCCCAGGCTTTCTGTTTCTTGTCAAGCGATACACTAAATATTGTAAAACCTTCACCGCCTTCAAAACTCTTATCTTTATAGCTATTAAAAGCCTTAACAACATGAGGGTTTTCATGACGACAAGGTCCACACCAACTCGCCCAAAAATCAATCAAAACTAATTTACCCTTAATATCAGACAATGAAATGTTTTCACCATCTTGATTTTTCATTTTAATATCAGGAGCAATCTCACCTACTCTATTGCCTTCTTTAGTCTGCGCCTGAGCTGACACAATACTAGTCAAAGCAAATAGCATTATAAATAAAGAGCGTACTAATAGTTTCATAGGCTTATGAGTTTAAATTGATGACAGAAAGTTTAAGGATTTCTCAATTTTAGAATAACCAACATCTTTAGCTAAGATACGGCCATCACCATCAATTAAGATATTAATAGGCTCATCAATGTTATACAATTTTGACAAGTCACCTTCCATTCCTTTGAAATCACAGATATGTTTAAAGTTCTCCGTTTCATCTTGCTCAATAGCCAGGTTCAATGGCGAACGAAAACGATCTAAAGAAATACTAAGAACAACTAACTCCTCCCCGTTGTGGAAATGAGTACCGGTATTCTTTTCAAACAATTGATTTAAGTAGAAGTTGTTCATGCGCGATGGTGCATGGTACGATGCCCAAAAATTGATGATTACCATCTTTCCTTTAAGGTCTTCCAGCTTTAATGGCGTTCCATCAATAAGCTCTGCTTGAATACCGGGTGCTTCATTGCCAATCTCAAGACCTATCTCAGCCCTTTGATTATCATCCATAAAGGACAAAAAACCGACTCCAATAATGATTGTAGCTAATATTAATTTTAGCTTCATATGAATTTAATTTCGTTTAAAATCGAGGTAAAGTTTCAAAAAAAAAGCTTGCCTTGCTTTAGTTTTAGATGAACATGCAGTATTAAGTGATTAGCGTATTAAATGATGACACAAAGCTATGCTGTGAAGCAGAAAAAAACAATTCATAAGGACTTGGATATAGTCTTTATATTTTTATATTAGTGTTTGATAAAAACGCAACAGCCTTACCACTAATTGATTAAGTAAAAATACACGCTTGAAAAAGTGCATTATTTTGCTTAGAAGGATTCTAAACAAGACAATAAGTTATATAATAAAAGTTAAATAACTCACAAAAAAGTTTAATTCTGAGCGGTTAAAAGTCAGATTATTTAAACCCTTGTAATTTTAGCACCTAATTTCTGAAGTCGAAGGTCGATATTTTGGTACCCTCGATCTATCTGTTCAATGTTTTGGATCGTACTTTTTCCCTTAGCTGATAATGCAGAAATTAGAAGTGCAACTCCAGCTCTGATATCAGGCGAGGTTAATTTTGCTCCACGCAATGCTGTTTCCTTATTTAAACCAATCACAGTAGCTCTGTGCGGATCACATAATATAATACGTGCACCCATATCAATGAGCTTATCAACGAAAAACAAGCGACTCTCAAACATTTTTTGATGAATCAGAACGCTTCCTTTTGCCTGTGTTGCAACAACTAAGAAAACACTTAGTAGATCGGGTGTTAATCCTGGCCATGGCGCATCGGCTATGGTCATAATAGAACCATCGATAAAGGTTTCTATTTCATAGGTTTCCTGAGAAGGAATATAAATATCATCTCCCTTTATTTGCAAATCAATACCCATGCGTTGAAATGCCATTGGTATTACACCCAAATGCTCAACACCACAATTCTTGATGGTAATTTCAGAACTGGTCATAGCTGCCATTCCAATAAAACTACCCACCTCTATCATATCTGGTAAAATTGTATGCGCACAAGCACTTAAGCGCTTAACCCCCTCAATCACCAATAAATTAGATCCAATGCCTGAAATCTTAGCTCCCATACTTACAGCCATTCGGCACAACTGTTGTAAATAAGGCTCACATGCAGCATTGTAGATTGTAGTGGTTCCTGGCGTTAAAACCGCTGCCATAACCACATTTGCAGTTCCTGTTACCGACGCTTCATCGAGCAACATGTAACAGCCTTTCATTTCAGATGCTTCTACAGTATAAAATACATCTTGTGCATCGAAATTAAACTTAGCACCAAGTTTTTGAAAGCCAATGAAATGAGTATCTAATCGTCTACGGCCAATCTTATCTCCACCCGGTTTAGGAAAATAAGCTTTCCCAAAACGAGCCAATAAAGGTCCCATTATCATGATAGAACCACGTAATGAAGAGGCGCGCTTTTTAAATTCTGGACTTTGAAGAAAATCAAGATTGACTTGACTGGCAGTAAACTCACACGTGTTACGATCAATACGATTAATCGTAACCCCCATTTGTTCTAACAGATCGATCAGGTTATTAACATCAACAATGTCTGGAATATTATTAATACGTACGGTTTGCTCCGTTAAAAGTACGGCACATATTACCTGTAAGGCTTCATTTTTAGCGCCCTGAGGAGTGATTTCGCCAGATAAGCGATGACCACCTTCAATTTCAAAACTGTTCATTCAAAGGGTATTTTTGTAACACGCTTAAAAGTACCTATTTTTTATCGTTATTGCGCTTAGGTGAACGTTTTTTTCTATTACGATTTTGTACGGCCTCTTTGAATTCAGGAAGCTTAGATCCCGGTTCTACACTAAGTTTACCACCCGATAAACGAACTAAATCATTGAAAATCTTCTCATCTGTTACCGAATCTTTATTCCATTGAAACAAAGATTTTTTCATATGACCAGCAATGAGTAAAATCAAGTGCTTTTTCTCTTCTTCATTTTCATGAACAATAGCTTTAGCAATCATCTGCTCCACTAGTTCACCATAATGCTTGAATGAGATTTTAGTATTCTTATATGGCACTTTCTCAGGGCGAGCATTAAGCGTTTCGATCTCAGGGAGCTCGTAGGGCGCATCAATGTTCATCTTAAAATCAGACATTATTGCCAAATGATCCCACAACTTATGTTTGAAGTCATTTACATCGCGAAGATGGGGGAACATATTCCCCATAATACCTATAATTGTTTTCGCACAACGCGTGCGCTCTTCCTGGTCTTCAATGCTCACGGCATGCTCTACCATTTTTTGAATATGGCGACCATATTCAGGTAAGACCAAATCTTTACGATTAGAATTGTAATCCATCAATACGAAGTTATGCTACTTTAAATTCTTTATATTCCTAACGGTTGGTTGTTCAACGGAATTCTTTATTAATCCTTTTCGGAGGTAAGCTCCCTGCAAACATAATTCCCCACAGGCAACTGTATGTGACAAAACTAAGTCAAAATTTTAAGTTTGGCAAATTTGAGTAGTAATTGTTTTTGTCCAGCATTCTCAAATACAACAGTTGCTTTTCTATTTGTATCATTCCCCTCAACATTAAGCACTTTGCCTTTTCCAAATCGCTCATGCTCCACCATTAAGCCAGCTGTTATTTTATCCGAAGAAGCTGCTCCAAAATTAAGTTTTACTTTTGGTTCACTTTTTTCGGCCGAATAATTCATCTTAATTCTAGCTTGAGAACTGCCTATAGAGCCTTGACTACTCCTACTCTTAAAGTTTGAAGGAGGCGTATTACTCTTCTTTATGAAAACATCCTCAGCATTCATCTCAAGGTATTTCTGATCAATCTCACCAATAAAACGACTCGGTCGGCTATGAATCAGTTCGCCATATTTATAGCGGGATCGGGCAAACGAAATTGTTGCCACATTTTCGGCTCGTGTAACCGCAACATAAAATAAACGTCGCTCTTCTTCAAGTGCTTTTTCACTATCCACCGATTGAAGCGAAGGAAATAAGCCCTCCTCAACACCAACAATGTAAACATTCTTAAACTCAAGTCCCTTTGCCGAGTGAATGGTCATCAAGGTTATTTTATCAATATCATCAGGATTTTCATTGTCCTGATCGGTCAATAACGATACTTCTTCAAGAAAATTCACAAGATTAACCGATAAACCTTCTTCCTTCTTGCTATCACTAAAATCTTTTATGCCATTTAGCAGTTCGTTGATATTATCAATGCGACCTTGCCCTTCAATGGATTTATCGCCATGCAAATCGTGCATTAAACCACTCGCGGAAGCGATTTCAGCAGCTAACTCATACGCCGTCATTTGAGGCAACTGTGCCGCAAACCGAGAAATAAGTGCAGCAAAGGCATGCAACTTTTTAAGCGTACCTGCATTCAAGCCAGTCTGAACACCACTTGTATTACAGATAACTTGCCATATGGTTTGATTACTCGTATCAGCGGCTAAAACTAATTTTTCCATTGTAGTTTTACCAATACCACGAGCCGGATAATTTATAACACGTTTTAAGGCTTCCTGATCAGCTGGATTAACAGTTAGTCGAAAATAAGCCAAAAGATCTTTAATCTCTTTTCGCTGATAAAACGAAAGGCCGCCGTAAATTTTATAAGGAAGGTTTTTCTTACGGAATGCCTCCTCAAATACCCTTGATTGCGCATTGGTGCGATACAGAATTGCAAAATCCTTATAATCTTGCTGCTGGCGCATGCGTCGTTCAAAAATATCATTGGTAATTAAAAAGCCTTCTTCCACATCTGAATAGGCTTTCAATACTTTAATAGGACTTCCTACTTCATTATCCGAGAATACATTTTTTTGTATCTGACCTTGATTATTTGCAATGATACTATTAGCTGCATTAACTATATTCTGCGATGAGCGATAGTTTTGCTCAAGCTTGAATATTTGATAACCCGGATAATCATTTCTAAAATTAAGTATGTTTTCAATTTTAGCACCTCGAAAACTATATATACTCTGTGCATCATCACCTACTACACAAATGTTATTGTGTTTCTCAGCAAGCTTTTTAATAATTAAGTACTGCGAAAAATTGGTATCCTGATACTCATCAACCATTACATAGTCAAACTGGTCTTGGTATTTTTTTAAAACATCAGGAAAATCGCGAAAAAGAATGTTCGTATTCAACAATAGATCGTCAAAATCCATAACACCCGATTTGTAACACTCGCGCATATAACGTGCGTATATTTCATGCACCATTGGCATCTGAGCGGCCTTATCAGCTGATGTACGATTGGCATCGCGTGCATAGGCAACAGGAGTTATCAAATCATTTTTAGCCGATGATATTCGAGACAAAACACCTCCCGGCTTATAGGCTTTATCATTTAACTTCATTTTTTTAACAATACTCTTTACCAAATTTTTTGAGTCAGAGCTATCGTATATCGTAAACGACGATGGATAACCAAGGTGTTTCGATTCAAAACGAAGAATACGAGCAAAAATGGAGTGAAAGGTTCCCATCCATAAAATACTGGCATTATTTTGACCAACAACAGCTCCAATACGCTCCTTCATCTCCTTGGCAGCTTTATTGGTAAAGGTCAGCGACAATATTCTGTAGGGCTTTACACCCTTCTCGAGCAAATGAGCAATGCGATAAGTTAATACACGTGTCTTCCCTGAGCCTGCTCCTGCAATTACCAAAGAGGGGCCATCCGTTTGCACAACAGCTTCTCGCTGCGCTTCATTCAATTCTTCTAAATAACTTTGCACTTCTTAATCTTGAGATGAAAATATCAAAGATGCAAAAATAAACCTTCAATTGAGAAAAACTGAAGGTTTTGAAATCATTTTTAAGCTTAGTTCTATCAAATAGTAATATTAAGCCCGTTTTTATCGTTTAAAGAAATATTATAGCTTTGAATAAAATTGTATCGATCAACTCACATGTCTATTTTGATGAAACCAATACATAAAATTTTAGTTCTTGTTTTGATAAGCCTATTATCTTCAGGAATAAATGCCCAAATAAGTGCCCCAGACCGCTTTTATGAAGAATTAACATCGTACCCGGATGGTAATAACGATCCCATTTTCTATTTTGAGGACATTAATTCGGCACGCCTAATTGCACCAACAGGCGCTACTTATCAATGGTTTCGATACTCAAACACAAGCAATAGCTTTGAACCTTTGGTAGGCGAAAATGGGAATACACTTAATAGTGTTGGCGAATATGGTTATCGTGTACAAGTGGATAATGGAGTCGGAACGATTAGTGATTATTATTGCTGGGCTTTTGTGCCAATGATTACAGATGCATCTATTAATATTGAACTTGCAAACTGCAACAACTTACGTCAATTAGCCAGTACGAATTTTAAAAATCTGGTTTATTTTAACCATAAAGGAGATAACTCAAGCATAGCTGTTGATTATGAATTTGTTTACAATTGGTCGTCAATTCCTGTTGGTCCAATCGAAGGCATAGGCACACAAAGCATTGAGATAGACGCACCAACTGAGGATACAGAGTATCATATTTCTATATCAAATAAGTTTACACCTACCATTGAGGCTGTTGAAGCAACAAACGACTATATAGCCATTGCCGTGAGTGCAGATTTTGTTGCTATATCAAATGATCCTGAAGATAATGAAATAAAAGAAGCCTCTGCTGCGATTGATCTCAAACTATATGCCGACGTAAATCCTGATACTAAAGAAGTTTTATCAAGAGGTCATATTAGTGAATATAAATTTACCGATGACGATGTATTAATTGACTATGCTGCTCAAATTCAAAGTCATATTATTAAAGACTTAGGAGAAAATGTAATATTGTTAGAAGTTGTTAATTTAGATTCTGGATGCGAATCTGTAAGTGCACCACAAACTTTTACTATTAAAGAAATGGTTGTAAAGGTGCCTGGTGCCTTTTCACCTTTTAGTAGTCCTAACCAAAATGACGAATTCAAAGTACTATATCGTTCGGTTGCTAAGTTCAATATGCTTATTTACAACCGCTGGGGAAGAATGGTTTACAAAGGCACAAACCCAGCAGAAGGTTGGGATGGTAGAATTAATGGCAGAAAAGCCGAACCTGGTGTATATTTCTACATGATCGAAGCTGAAGGGTATAACAAAGATGAACGCACAAAACTGGAAGGCGCTGTTCATTTAATAATTAATTAAACCTCCCAAACCATAAAGTACAAATGGAACGAAAAAAGCCAGGCACCTTTCGATACCTGGCTTACTATTTAATTACATTAACTTAATCTTCCTTTTCTTCTTCTTCAAAGGCCTTCATCAATTCAACCTGAATTTCTGGTGGCACTTTATCGTATTGAGCAAACGACATGCTATAAAAAGCACGACCGCCTGTAATACTGCTCAATGAAGTAGAATACTTATTCATCTCTTTCAAAGGCACCTTGGCTTTAATTACCTCAAAACCTTTTTCACTTGCCATACCCTCGATTAATGCACGGCGACCTTGCAGATCACTCATCACATCACCCATACGATCACTTGGCACTTTCACCTCAACATTATAAATCGGTTCAAGAATTTTTGGCTTGGCATTTTTAAAGGCTTCGCTAAAGGCATGGCGTCCCGCCAATTTAAACGATATCTCATTTGAATCGACCGCATGCATTTTACCATCGTAAACAAACACTCGAATATCGCGGGCATAAGAACCAGTTAAAGGCCCTTGGTCCATTTTTTCCATTATACCCTTAAGAATAGCTGGTAAGAAACGAGCATCAATAGCTCCACCAACAATACACGAATTAAAGACTAACTTTCCTCCCCAAGGAAGATCATGCACTTCTTCGTTCTTAATGTTCAGCTTTATTTCCTGGCCATCAACCTTCATGGTAGCTGGCGTCTCCATACCTTCGTAATAAGGCTCAATAATCATGTGAACTTCACCAAACTGACCTGAACCACCACTTTGCTTTTTGTGACGATAATCGGCCCGTGCCACCTTTGTAATTGTTTCACGATAAGGAATCTTTGGATCGTGGAAGGTAATATCAATTTTGTCATTGTGCTCAAGTCGCCATTTCATGGTATTAAGATGAAACTCGCCCTGACCAAATACAATTATCTGTTTTAATTCTTTTGAATATTCAACACTTAAAGTTGGATCTTCTTCGTGCATACGCTGAAGTACTTCACCTAACTTTTCATCATCTGCATCATTTACCGTTTTAATGGCAGTTCTATATTTTGGATTTGGATAATGAATGGCATCAAACAAATACTCAGTACCTTTTTCGTTTAATGTATGATTGGTATGTGTTTCTTTTAACTTAACAGTTGCTCCAATATCACCAGCAACCAATTCTGATATTTTATGTCGATTATTACCAGCTACACAATATAATTGTGCAATACGTTCTTTAGCCGAACGATTGGCATTAATCAGATCCATGCCTTCTGTTATTTTACCAGACTGCACTTTAAAATAAGATACTTCACCTAAATGTGGTTCGATGGAAGTTTTAAATACGAAAATAGAAGTTGGTCCGGCCGGATCACATTTAACTTCAGTTCCATCAGCTGTTTTTGGAACAGGCATTTCTGACACATTTGGCACTACATTACCCAAGAACTCCATCAAACGACGGCCTCCCATGTCTTTCTTAGCAGAAACACAAAATACGGGGAACATATCGCGGGCAATTAATCCTTTCTTAATACCCTGACGCATTTGGTCTTCATTCAAAGTACCTTCTTCAAAAAACAATTCCATTAATGGCTCATCGTTTTCTGCAGCAGCTTCAACCAAGGTATTATGTAATTCGTTTGCTTTGTCTTTTTGATCATCTGGAATTTCCAGAATTTGAGGTTCTCCTCCATCGGCACCCCACTGGTACATTTTCATTTTCAATACATCAATAACTGCATTGAATCCTTCACCCACAGTTACCGGATATTGAACAACCACTACTTTACTACCAAAAGCATCAATGGCGTTCTCCAATGTTTGCTCATAATTGGCTTTCTCGTGATCAAGTTGATTCATCACAAAAATAACCGGCTTACTATACTCTTCTGTATATCTAAACAAGTTTTCGGTTCCAACCTCTACGCCTTGTGTTGTATTCAACAACATCAATGCCGTATCAGTTACATTTAACGAAGTGATAGCACCTCCAATAAAATCATCGGAACCCGGGCAATCTATAAAATTAAATTTACGATTTTGATACTCGGTAAACAATACAGATGAAAAAACCGAGTAACCATATTCATGCTCCACTCGGTTATAATCGGAAACCGTACTGTTGTTTTCTATGTCTCCACGTCTACTAATTACACCACCTTCAAAAAGCATTGCTTCTGCGAGGGTGGTTTTACCCGAGCCGCTACTTCCAAGCAGCGCCAGGTTTTTGATTTGATCAGCTTGATATACTTTCATAAAGCTTGATTTAAGAGTTTGTAATTATTTTAGGTAAATTCTGGGTATGACTGTAAAATTAATAATATTTAAATAACAAGCAAATGAATGGATACTGAACTAAAATGACTATCGCTTATTTATTTTCGATATAAAATATGTCTATCATCATCTTTTAAAAGAATAAGACAATACCACAGCAAATAAAATCAACATTGCAAAATCAATATGTTGAGATTGTTAGTAATATATCGTAATTTGAATGGGACATCATAAAACCTCACACATTATGGTATTAGAAGGAGAAGCTAAAAAGCTAAAGATAATCCTGGGACAAGATGGACGAGTATACCAGCGACCGCTTTACGAAGCTATTTTATTTGCAGCAAAGAAATACCAACTAGCAGGCGTTACAATCACCAAAGGGATATTGTCATATGGAGGTGACAGCATAGAGCACAATGCAAAAGTTTTTGACATATCAGAAGACTTACCCATCATTATTGAAATGGTGGATAAGGAAGAACGCATTTATGATTTCGCAGATATAGTTTCTAAACTTATGGATAAAGCTAATGTTGGAGGAATAATCTTTACTGAAGATGTAGAAGTTATAGCCTATAAGAAGACTAAAGAATAGAAAATTAAAAAGCGCCCTCCATTTAGGAAGACGCTTTTAAGAAACACACCAAATAGCTATAACAAATTGCTTAAGAACTTTTTCCTTCAATTTGAAAAGCCCCACCAAAAAGAATGGTTTTTTAATTATACTATACTAAATACCAACACAATCAAAGCATGACATTTTTATCATGCTTTGATCGGCAATCGGTATTATTCAACAATAATTTCATCAGAGAATAACCAAGCCTTACCTCCAGCTGCAGGATGCCAATCAGGACAAACGCCTACACTTTCAGCTACAATTTTTACATACTTGGCCTGTACTGGTTCAAATTCTTTAGGATACTCCAGCACCTCATTCACATCACTCTCTATAACACCCGGACTAAAAACAGCCACCTCAGTATAGTTCTCACCATCAAGCGACACTAAATAACGCACTTCCTTTGGGCCAAATACCCAACCCATAGGCTGGTTTTTAAAACGTGTAGTGATTTTTGAAACTTCAGTCACTTCACCTAAGTCAATGTTTACATCCACTGGCTTTTCTTCAACACCAACCATTACACCTAAAAAGCCATTGGTTAAACCATACTTACCCCCACCATCGTACTGTGGTGCATAAGCATGTTTAAGCTCATAGGGCTTACCAAAAGCTTTATGAAACTTTATTTCTTTCTCAGAAATCATATTAACCTCACCATTTTCTTTGAACTGGCAAGCTTTGATATGAACATTCTTATTGATAACAAATGATTCCGAATATATTTGACTTGCCTTAGTTGGCGTTGATCCATCCGTTTCAAAAAAGATTGGATCTGGTCGCTCAGCTATAAACTCAATCTTTGCAGACTTATCAGCATAGTTAGGTTCCACGTTGATGCCTACATGATAACTTATATCACCAGGAATAATATTGTATTTCTCCAATGTCTTTAATTTAGACTGAACACGTCCGTAAAACTCTTCCCATGGTCGTTGTGCAGGACTCCATCCCACTTCGGCAATAGCATAAACACGTGGGAATAAATTATACTCGATATGCTTAAATTTAGGCATGTACTCCGACCACATGTTTCCTTGAACACCTATGATATGAGCACGGTTACCTTCTGAAATATCTGCAGGAATAACCGGAAAAGTATATACATCGCGAAGTGTGCGTATACCCGGATGTCCAGGCGACTCTTCTCTGTGATTCTGTGTATGGTTAAAGTAATATGGAAACATCGGAGTCATCACCACATCATGACCTGCCTGAGCTGCCTTAATACCACCTGCTACTCCTCGCCACGACATAACAGCAGCATTAGGAGCCAATCCACCGTCTAGTATCTCATCCCAACCAATCAATCGACGACCGTTAGCATTCAAATATTTTTCAATACGTTTCACAAAATAACTCTGCAACTCATGCTCGTCGTGTGCACCTTCAGCTTCCATACGCTTTCGGCAATCGGGGCAAGCTAACCAAGTATCTTTTGGTGTTTCATCACCACCAATGTGTATAAACTCTGCTGGAAACAATTCAAGTGTTTCAGCTAAAACATCTTCTAAGAATTGAAAAGTTGACTCTTTACCAGCACAATAAACACCAGCTGACACACCTGCCTGATCCCAAATCTCAAGATCGCCAGCATTGTCGCAATAATACTCAGGATAGGCTACCAATGCAGCTGCCGAATGGCCAGGCAATTCTATCTCGGGAACAACCGTGATATTACGTTGAGCAGCATAGGCAACAATATCCTTAACTTGATCTTGTGTGTAGAAACCACCATATGGCTCCGTGTTGGCTGTATTCAACCCTTTTTTCTGATTTGCTTCAAAGCCAACTTTCTCCCGCCACGCTCCTATCTCAGTAAGCTTAGGATACTTTTTTATCTCAAGTCTCCATCCTTGATCATCCATTAAGTGCCAATGAAATGTATTGAGCTTATTCATTGCCATGTAATCAAGAAAGCGTTTAATTTCATTTACCGTAAAGAAGTGACGAGACACATCAAAGTGCATTCCCCTCCATTTAAAACGAGGATAATCCGTTATTTCAAGGAATGGAATTTTAACAACATTGTTCTCATCAACACTTATCAATTGACGTAATGTTTGTGCAGCATACACCAAACCTCCCTGATCTTTTGCCTTTGCGGTTACCCCTTGGTTTGAAATACTAAGCAGATAACCTTCATTTTTAACATCAAGGTCCTGATTTAGTTCAAAGCGTATTTTTCCTGTTTCAGAAAACTTAAACTCAATACCCGATTCTTGCTTAACTAGTCCATTAAGGTATTGTCCAAAGGCTGGATCAATGTTTTGTAAACTCACATTGAGGTCTGCTGAACTCAAGAGCAATGCACCTTCCGCCTGCTCCAACTCCACTGGGTAAGGTATTAAATTCAACTCTTCTACTTTTTGTTTAGTTGTGCATGCAGCCAATAAAACACCAGCTATCACAATCAAAAGAAAATGTCTCATATCAATTCTTCTTTATAGTTGCTTTGCCAAAAACAACACTCTCCATTAATATATAATATTCTACTCTACCAATTATCTATTTCATATGCCAGCGCTTCCCAATGCTTATCGCTAAAGCTATAAGGCGTAAATAAACATACACCTTTGGCTCCGCCCTTCTTAGATGATCGGATGGCTGTTTTAAAATCCTTTATGTTCTGTAAGGATGGAACGAATATCCCACTGTACAAAGGCTTATTATTACCAATAGCCATTGTCCCCTCTGCACATGCAGTCCTAATCCAATCTGGCGATTCTTCATAAAAACTATGATAGTTCATCGGATAATAGGCGTCCAGATTCCAAGAACTCCAATCTTGACGAACCAGATTACGAGCAATATCAGGCGTTGGAAAAACAGCAGCCGTTACCTTAATGCCTTTGGCACGCACAGCCTTGGTCAACTGCTCAACGGTTTCATTCACCATGTCGTATCTAAACTGTCGCCATTTTTCATTGTCAGGTGCCGAATCTCCCAATCTTGATGCATCTTCACCTGTCTTAAGTTTATAAGTTTCCACACAATTATCGCAATAGCAAAAGTCAAATTCGGCATGCTCCTTATCCATCACCAAATTGTATTTCTCCCAAAGTTGAGTTGGTAAAATTACATCGGAATGCCTAATGTAATCCAAATGTACACCATCTATATTTGGAACACTAGCCAAATCTTCAACTAACTCCGTTAAATAATCTCGTACTTCCTGTTTGCTCGGGCAAAGCCATTTATAATAATATACGTAGGGTTGATCTTCGGCTGTTGATTTTCCATCACGACTAACGGTATACCAATCTTTATGCTCATTTAATAAGGTATTATCATATCTGCGCATAATATTTTGCCAAGCATGCAATTCTAAACCATGCTTGTGTGCCAAGCTTACAACTTTTGGATATTTCTGTAGTGTTGTTTGATACATCACCCCGGTTATACCCGCATCTTTAAGTTTCACAAACATCTTCTCCAGCTCAACATTATTCTCAATCTTCCCTTCTCCCATCCAAACGTAATGTTGCGACAACTGCTTTTGGCAAGCCGTCAGAAATAACAACATTACAATTATTACGAGACCCAATAATTTGTTCCACCACTTCATCATGTCATTTTATGCATTGAGTTCACAATTTCAAACAATAAATTTGAAGTTGGAAATATACAGGCGATTGATTTAGGTAAATTGTAATCTTGTTACAGATAATTGCACAATTGTGCCAAGTGCAACACAAATGCTATTTGCATGTTTACATTACCACAGCAAGTCTATACTTTTAGTTAAAGTTACCCCATTAGAGCATCATATTTTATTTCTATTTTCGTTGTGATTTTAAACAAAATACTCAAAGCATTGTACAAATTGTAATATCGTACTAAAATCGATCGTTCTAATGATAAACCTGAATAATAAAAAACACATATACAGTATCGCTTGGTTGGCTGGTGTGTTACCTGTTGTATATTTAATGTGCAATACCTCTTTAAGAGAACGAAACTGTTTGCCCAACAAACCTATACTTCTTAAACTGACAGCTTATCTTTTTGCAGCGGGCACCTATTATGCTTTAATTCTTTTGGGCAAACAACTTGTTATTGACACCAGTTTGTTTGATTCCAAATACCTTTCCATTGCTGCCATATTTTTACTTTTCATGGCTTTACAGTTACTTTTGTCCTCGTTATTTTTAAAAATAAGCGAAAGATTCTTTGCTGATGCCTTTGACTTTTCCGATACCATTTCTAATAAAACGCTTTGGTTCTATTTCATACTTACAAGCTCTGTAAGCATTGCGATGACCGCTTATTTATTTAATTACGGCCCCTTCCAATTTACATTTTCGGCCATTTATGTTGTCGCTAACATTTACTTATACTCACAGATAAAACATGTCTTTAAAACAAATGTCCAAACATATGTTTTTACAACTCTGTTTGTTATTATAAGCAGTGCCTTTCCTATTAGTAACAGTGCTTTTGCACACATCGAAATTCCAATTGCCAAAGCAATCGTTTTTGTTGGATACTACTATGCGCCATTTATACTGTATGCTATTTTATTGTTTCTAGTATGGAATGGTATTAAGCACTCTATCTTACTTATTTCAAAGAACAAAAAACTACGCAGCACATTGCAAACCAATAAAAGGATAATTGCTTTAATCATTTTAGGCACTACCCTTGCAATTGAAATATTTGGCATATTTAATTTTAACAACACCAGAATTATCTCCTACAAAATAGAGCTAGCTAATAAGACAAGTGAGCTAAAAGATTTTAAAATTATTTTCGCTGCCGATAGCCACTTTAGCGAAATCACCAACCATTATTTTATCGAACAATTTATTGATAAAATAAATGCTCAGAACGCTGATATCATATTCTTTGTAGGTGATATATTTGAATCGAGCAGGGCAAATGAAGAAATGGCATTTATTCAAAATCAACTAAAGCAAATTAAATCAAAATACGGAGTATTTGCAGTTGAGGGGAATCACGAAAATTACAACAAAATAAATAATGCGGCCTATTTTGCCAACTCTAACATAGAACTCTTAAGCGACACTACAATTATTATTAACAATACCATTCAAGTAATTGGCAGACTCGACAAACGTAATCCCAAGCGAAGAGAACTTGATGAACTTACAAATGATATTCGATCAGATCTGCCTACCATATTATTGGACCATCAACCCCCAAATAAATTAGAAGCCTATCCCAAAGCCGATATTTCTTTATCTGGCCATACACACAATGGACAGTTGTTTCCTCTAAATTTTATTGTTGATTATATTTACGAATTATCGTGGGGACATCAGAAAGTTGAGAATACTCACTTCTTTGTTACCTGTGGTGCACAAGGCTGGGGACCGCAAGTCAAGATAGGTAGTCGTTCCGAAATAGTAGAATTAAACATCAACTCTTCAACTCAAACGGTTTCAAATTAAAGATTTATCTTTGCAATAGGTATCAACTGATATCGTATGAGATAAAACTTAAACCTGAACCAAAATGAATTTAGCTGTTGCTCAATTTCAACCCAAAGATGGGGATAAAACCTACAATCTTTCAGTTATTCGTAATTTAACAAAGAAAGCAAAGGAAGAAGGGGCTGATGTAATTAGCTTTCATGAAATGTCGATTACTGCCTACACTTTCACAAAGGATCTTACTTTTGATGAAATAAGCGAGTTGGCTGAAGAAGTGCCAAATGGAAGCAGTACTAATGCCCTCATAAACATCTCGAAAGAATTTGATATTCCTATCCTGGCAGGGCTCGTAGAAAAAGAAAACAAGCATATCTACAACACATACATTTGCGTAGATAAAAAAGGAGTCGTCGCTAAATTTCGAAAAATTCATCCATTCATAAGCAAACACATGTCGGCAGGCAATGAGTATTGCGTGTTTGATTTATTGGGATGGAAGTGTGGCATACTAATTTGTTACGACAATAATGTGGTTGAAAACGTAAGAGCCACAAGCCTACTTGGTGCTGAATTAATATTTGCCCCGCATGTTACCGGATGTACACCATCGGCGATGCCTGGCCGCGATTATGTAGACGACAAACTTTGGCAAAACCGGGAAACTGATCCTGTTGCATTACGCTTAGAATTTGATGGCCCCAAAGGAAGACGATGGCTGATGCGTTGGCTCCCGGCACGCGCCTACGATAATGGTGTATTTTATGCTTTTACTAACCCCATTGGCTACGATGGCGAGCATTTGAAAAATGGCAACTCAATGATTCTCGACCCATATGGAGAAGTATTATCCGAAATTAAATCATTTGACGACGCCATCACCATTGCCAAAATCAACAAAGAAAAGATTGAGCTTTCTGGTGGACATAGATACAAAAAAGCGCGTAGGCCAGAACTCTATAAAAACATTATTGGAGCCAATCACACACCCGACACAACACCCGTTTGGTTAAACGACGATAAATAAACACTTAATGATCCAGGATATATTTCCACACACATTGAATAATGAATACATAGCTACGAAGGATATCCGAGATGAAGACTATGTGTTTTATTTTAGGGATAAATCGTTGTTGCTATTACAAAATAGCAATACACTTAAACTCCCAAGGAAAAGTGATTTTGAGAACATTGGCACCAATGGGGTATTTATTTTTAAGCTAGATGGTTTTAATTGCTTCTTAGTTTGGGATTGCCCAACTCATATTACAACAAAATTCAGCTACCATGAAATTAATTCAGACACAATAAAAACTCACAAAACGATTGACTACACCAGCATGGTTGCTTATCAACTGTGCACATGGTACAGGCAACATAAATTTTGTGGTTCATGTGGTTCACCAACGCAATTAAAAACTGATGAAAGAGCCATCGTATGTCCATCATGCAAAACAACTCAATACCCTCAAATTTCACCAGCCATTATAGTTGGCATTTTTAGTAAGGATAAAATTTTGCTTGCTAGAGGTAAAAATTTTAGAAACAATATGTATTCGCTGGTAGCTGGTTATGTTGATATTGGCGAATCGATAGAAGATACCGTAAAGCGCGAGGTAAAAGAAGAAGTCGGACTTGACATTGCAAATATCCGTTATTACAGCAGCCAACCTTGGCCTTATTCTGGTTCAATGATGATTGGTTTTATTGCGGATGGTGACGATACGCAAGCCATAAAAGTAGACGACAAGGAAATAGTAGATGCAGCATGGTTCTCTCGGGATAATTTACCCAATTACCCAACTGAAAGAAGTATTGCAGGTGAAATAATTAATAAGTTTATTAGGAAACAATTATAAGAATACGGACAACATCTGTATTTTTAACGATCAGTTATGAGCGACTTAGTAAAAAATATCACAAACGGCAGAATGCTTAAAAATAATGGAAGCTGGATGTATTGCGACAAATGCAATAAAACCATAGGCTACCTTTGTTATTCTACCTACCAATCTTTTAATTATCGCTTTAAATGCAAATGTGGTTCTGAGGGATCATTTTACCTCTCCTACCCATCTGACAAAGTAGAATCTAACTCCGACAATGCTCTTAAACAAATTAAAAATAGGCTTTGCTGTCCCAACGATGATTCACCATTATTCACCATCGTAAGTAAAAACATTGATTCAGTCGATTATTCCGTTACTTGCAAAAAGTGCCTAAAAAACTACACAAATGAATGAGCCATATTTCAAATACGTTGGTTTTGTTCCTCCTTGTGGCATATACTGTGGGAGCTGCCCCAATTATGTTCGGAAAAAGAATACTTGCGAAGGAGCCCAAATAGCTTGTAAAGAAAGAAAATGCAAAAACATATACCATTGCTGCATTGAAAAAAAAGGACTTGAGTTCTGCCACGAATGCAACTCATACCCCTGCAGCAAATTCAAAACCTTTGCTCATCGTTGGCTAAAATATGGCCAAAACCTAATAATCAATCAGGAAAGAATTAAAAAAATAGGAAAAGAGCAGTTTCTGAGTGAAATGAACAAAGTGAATAAAATTTCATAAAAACATACAAAGCTTGTAAGGTTTTAGCTTTAATTGCGACTCAATACCAATTAAAGTTGAAACCATGCACATATCATTTGCTTCAATAATACTATTTCTATTTCATCAAACGGCAATAACGCTACCTGTCGAGCTAGTACAACTCAGCTCCAAAAGCTTTAGTCAATATACGAGCAACAAGCAAGTTACTTTAATAGATGTAAGAACCATCGGTGAATACAAAAATGGACACATAGAAAATTCAAATCAATTAAACTTCTACTCACCCAACTTTAAACGTAAACTTCTTTTGCTTCCGAAAGAAGAAGCCATATTCCTATACTGCAACACTGGTTATCGTAGCGAACGTGCCGCTAAATATCTAGTGAAAAATGGATACTCGAAAGTGTATAATCTGGAGTTTGGAATTATGGAGTGGCAAGCTCAGGATAAACCCATCATAATCGATAAAGATGCTAGTCCAGATATTACCGACAAATATACGCCAGATGAGTTTGAAACACTTATCAAGTCTCATCCTCAAGTGTTAATCGACTTCTATGCGCCTTGGTGTGCCCCCTGTCAAAAAATGCTCCCTTTGATCGACAGTTTAAAAACTAATTATCATGGTAAAATCAACATCGTTAAAATCAATGCTGACGCCAGCAAGCGTCTGATGAAGAAATTAAACATTGTTGGTGTCCCTCGCCTTTACTTTTATAAGGAAGGTAATCTACAATACATTCACAAAGGCGCCTCAAACAGAAAAGACATAGAAACTCTGATAAGAGATAATTTTTAAAAGAACTATATCATGAAGACAATACAGCTCATAACAATACTAGCACTATTCAGCATAAATGCAATTGGTCAGGAAAAAAGGTCAGCCAAAGATGCTGTTGGATTACAAGTAGGCGATGCGGTTAAGAACTTTTCAGCAAAAGACATGAATGGGGATATGTACGAACTAAAAGAAGAACTTAAAAAAGGCCCAATTGTGGTTATCTTCTATCGTGGCCAATGGTGCCCTGTCTGCAATCGCCACCTAAATACTCTACAAGAAAACTTGCAACTAATCTATGACAAAGGAGCTTCCGTGATAGCAATTTCGCCTGAAAAACCAGAATACCTTAAGATTAGCGCTGAGAAAACTAAAGCATCTTTTTCGCTACTTTACGACGAAGCATATGTAATTTCTGATATTTTCGATGTAACTTTCAGTCCGGACGCATTTACTAAGGCAAGCTACAATACTGTACTTGGGGCTAATTTAAAAAATGCCCATTCAGATGAGAGTCAGCGCTTACCCATACCTGCAACCTTTATTATTGGGCAGGATGAAAAAATTATTTGGAGGCATTTTGATCCGAATTATAAAGAGCGATCAACTGTTGAAGACATAGTGAGTAATATCAAATAAAAGTGCTAATATGGGAAAACCGATTTCACAATCTTTACAAAACCTTATTGAAAGCATTAATAATGAGTGTGTATTGAACAACACCATCATAACTAACATCATTAAACAAAACAAGATTGTAGAAAAAGATATTGAGCCATTTACAACATTTGACCATCCTGACTGCATGAGTTATGGACGAGAACTCATTTTTAAAAACGAACAGTTCAAAATACTGCTTATGTCGTGGAAACCGGGTGACTTTACGGCCATCCATAACCATGGGGAAACAGAATGGGGCTGTGTTTGTTTTTTTGGCGAAGCCGTTCATCGTTTGTATTCTACCAAAAACAATGAACTAAAACTCATTAAAAAAGATAAGATTAGCTCCGGTCAGGTTTTAGCGGTAAAAGGCAGCGTTACACATATGATGGGCAATGCAGGCGAAAAGTCATTTGTGACGCTACATATTTATGGCAGTAACACAAAAAATAAATGTGGATCAGAAGTAACAGTCTACATGCCTGAGTTTCAGAAAATGGTATCAACATCGGGGTCGGCATATATTAATATGCCTAATAATCTGATTTTAACAGAAAGTGCGTTCTCAAAAACTCAAAACGAAACACTAGTTGATTATCTTCAATTAATAAAACCCTTTTACAAGCGTAACAACAATATCGCAACACTAAACAAACTAACACACTCATAAGTCTAAACCTCATGGACAACTTAAGAATATTAGAAAGTAGTTTTGAAAAAATCAGAACATACATTCGAAACAACAATAACTCAGACTCAATTGTAAAATTCAAAAAACCGTCGGAGTTAAATACCTTAATTGGCGTGCAAGTTGAAGAACAAAACGTAACTGAAAACGAATTCCTAGATCTGATTGATAAGTACCTTGACTACTCAGTTAAAACAGGCAATAAACAATTTCTCAATCAACTTTATTCAGGCTTCAACTTCCCAGCTTTTATTGGTGAAGTATTTAGTGCGCTTGCCAATACATCGATGTATACCTACGAAGTAGCTCCCGTAGCTACAGTTATTGAAACAGAAATGGTGCGTTTGATGAATAGCTATGCTGGATATAAAAATGGGGACGGTATTTTTGTGAGTGGTGGCAGTAATGCTAACCTGATAGCAATGTTTTCGGCTCGTAACAGAATAATCCCTGAATGTCGGGTTGATGGCTACGATACAAAGCACAAACTGAAAGCCTTTGTTAACGAACAGGCTCATTATTCCTTTGAAACAGCTGCCAATATTTTAGGCATAGGCGCCAAGAATGTAGTTAAGGTAAAGTCTGATGCCAAGGGCAAAATGATACCTGACGAATTACAAAAAGAAATTAACGAATGCATTGATCGTGGCAAAAAACCCTTTTTTGTAGTAGCAACTTGTGCAACCACTTTGCTGGGTGCCTACGATCCAATTCCTCAACTGGCTGACATTTGTGAAAAGCACAAGTTATGGCTTCATGCCGATGGCTCCTTCGGCGGATCACTAATTCTAAGTGAAACCCATCGTCATTTAATGAAGGATATTGAACGGACAGATTCCTTTGCTTGGAACCCTCACAAACTAATGAACATTCCGCTTATTTGCTCAGCTTTACTTGTTAAAAAACGAGGCACACTTCAGCATAACATTACGGATATCAATACCGACTATATCTATCACGACATTGATCAAATTGAAGACCTGGGAAAAAAGTCCATACAGTGTGGCCGTAAAGTGGATGCTGTTAAACTTTGGTTTGCCTGGAAATACTTTGGCTTAAAAGGGTACAAACAGCGAATTGATAACCTTATTAATATGGCTACCTACGCTGAAAGCATAGTGGCAAATCACCCGCAACTCGAATTGATGTCGGAGCGCCAGTCCTTCTCAGTTTGCTTTAGATATCTACCTAAAAAAGGTGGCGATTTAAATAAATTTAATCTTGAGCTACGTGAAAATCTGCGCAAAAGCGGAAAATCAATAGTGAACTACAGTTACCTCAACAAACAACTCACTATTCGTTTAATCACGGCAAATGGTGAATTAGCTAAGTCTGACATTGATTTATTCTTTGAGAACCTATTATCCGAAGCACAGAACCTGGAAGCGAAGTAAAGAATGACCCAAAACAAAAAGCATACAGGTTTTGCCATAGCCATTGCCTGGCCCGAAACCTTCTGCAAGCAACCAGGCTATTGGTACGACAACTTTTGCAATGCCATTGGCCTGAGCAAGAATCATTATTATAAAGTGGGGCATGCAGCACTTGTATTAATAAATGGCGAAACAAAAACATGCCATTACTTTGATTTTGGACGCTATCATACACCCTTCCAACATGGTAGAGTAAGAGGTGAGCTTACGGATCATAAACTAAAAATGAGTACACGTGCAATACCGTCGGTTGATGGTAAAAGCATTCGTAATTTTGAGGAGATACTAACGGAATTGCAACACAATGCCGAATGCCATGGCGAAGGAGCTATACATGCATCGTATTGTTCCATCTCTTTTGAAAGTGGCCTAAAAAAAGTAAAACAGATGCAAGCCAAAGGGCCCATTCCTTATGGCCCTTTTAAATATGGGGGAAGTAATTGTTCACGCTTTGTACAATCCGCCATATTAGCTGGCAAACCGAATTCCTCCTTAAGGCTCAAATTAAAGTACGCTGTCTATTTAACTCCAACCCCTTTGAACAATGTCAATGCGCTTCACGATAAAAAGGTATTGCCAAAACTTTTAAAAACCCAGGCATTTTGCCCGGTACCAATTAAAGATAAGACTCTATTAAAACAAACACTCATTGAACCCACTAAGCCTAACAACATCCCGACCAACTCACAATGGTTAAGTGGTGAAGGTGCCGGCTCGTGGTTTGCTCTAAAATCAGTTAATGGGGAATACCATATAATACGTTTTAGCCCCGATGGCCAATTGGAATGTGATGGTTTCTTCGAAATTAAGAATGGGGCAAAATTCGACCTAAACAAACCATATCAGTTTGTACACCTTAGCCATTGCCAAACAGTTAAAATCAAACAGAGTGATAAACTAATTACCTTTGAAAGGTCACAGCCCCAATCGAAAAGCTGACACTTATTCAAACTGTTTATCTCTGATGGCTTTGAATTCAGCACCTTCTTTCCATTGTGGATAAACATCGCTATTGGCAATTCTCCAACCAACTCTAAACAGCAACTTAGCGTCTTCCTCCACACCTGAGAGATCCCACCAATCTTCGTATTCATCATCGGGTTTATGATAGCAATTGTCGATCCAGAACTGCTCTCTTTCAGCCATATATTCTTTCCCTTTTTCCCAATGATCGTTATTACCACGGGCAAAAGCAGCAGGAATACCAACCCTTGCAAAACTAAAATGATCCGATCGGTAATACATGCCGGTATGTGCGTTAGGATCAGGTAAAACATAGCGTCCTTTTTTCTCTGCTTCTTCACTAATAATATCATCCAAATCAGACTTTCCATAACCCGTAATCATCACGTCTTTGCATCGTCCAAAAGGAAGCATGAGATCATTATTAATGTTAGCAACGGTTTTATTTATAGGGAAAATCGGATTATCGGCATAATACCCCGAACCATTTAGGCCCGACTCTTCAGCCGTTGGTGCAAAAAACACGATAGAACGACGAGATGACACAGGCATAGCTTTAAATGCTTTGGCAATCTCCATCATCCAGGCAAGTGAAGTTCCATTATCAACAGCACCATTATATATCGAATCGCCATTCATTACATTACCTATCCCCAAATGATCCCAATGGGCGGAATAAAATAAGTATTCGTCTGCCAAATCGGTACCTGGTATTACACCAAGTACGTTATGCGAATCATCTTTCTTCCACGAATTTGTGATTGACAAGTCGACTTTCGCCTTTAATTCGAAACCTTTAAAGCCTTCTGTTTTTGCCTGTGTAATTACATCTGCCATATCCATATCTACGGCCTCGAATAATTGATTGGCTACTGATGCTTGAATCCATCCCTCTATTTTACATCTATCCAAATAATTGTTCTCAACCACAGGGTAGACCTTAGCAACCGCCGCCGAATTATCAACTACCGACCAGTTATAACCTGCTCCCTTATCATCATGAACAATGAGAATACCTTCAGCTCCTTGTCGTGCTGCTTCCTCATATTTATATTTCCATCGACCGTAATAGGTCATAGCGTCACCCGTAAAAAAGTTATCGCGACCCGAATCCAAACCCGGATCATTAACCAATACAACTACCGTCTTTCCCTTCACATCCAGGCCCTCGTAATCATTCCAGTTATACTCAGCAGCAACAATACCATAACCAGCAAATACCAAATCCGATTCCTTAAGCTCCAAGTCTTTCTCAATTCGTTGTGAGAAAGCCACGAAATCATTGGAGTTGCTGAAAGATAATACACCTTTGCCATCAACAGAAATATCTAAACTTGAATTCACATCACGAGTTACCTTTATGAGCGGGACTTTCTGAAAGTAACTATTCCCATTGGCTGGTTCCAAACCAATATCTTGAAAGCACTTTTCCAAATAGGCAATTGTTAAGTTTTCAGCCTCTCCAAAAGGTTTACGCCCCATGTATTCATCACTACCAAGCTCCTTGACATAGCTTATCATGGCCTCAGTGGAGATAACAGATTCGGCTTTCTCAAGTTGTTGCTCTTCGCTTTGACATGAGATAATAATGATAACAACAAGGAAACTTAAAAGATATTTAAACATCGTCAAATGGATTTATTAATACTTAAACGTAAATATAACATTTCATTCATAAAAGCGACTTGACATTTAGCACATTGAATAGAATACATCGATCTCAATAATTTTGGCTTTTCATTATTACTTTCACAAATCAATTATTTTTCACTGTACACCCCTTTCTCCCTTTTATTACATGCAATCTTTTCATATATTTGATAAGTCCCATTACCAATCATAAATCAAACAAACATGAGTGAAGATTTTAACAAGGTGAAAGACTTTTTGCTTGACCTTGAATATGAGATTGTGTCAGAAGACACTAAGGAAGAATTATTTGTTATTGAAAAAGCCGAAGACGGTATTTCAAACCTAATTATCGATTGCGAAGATTCCATCTTAATAATAGAAGGTTTACTTTTTGAAGTAAATAAGGGTTCTGAAGACTTATACAAGTCCTTACTTATAATGAACCGCCAAATTGTGCATGGGGCTTTTGTGTTGGATGAAGATGCCAAGCGTGTCATTTTCCGCGACACATTGCAACTAGAAAACCTTGACTTAAACGAATTAGAAGGAAGTTTGAATTCGCTTAAGCTTTTATTATCAGAGTACTCTGATAAATTAATCGAATTTTCAAAATTATAAAAGAAACAAACAATGGGAATTTTCAATAGAATATTTCGAGTTGGTAAAGCCGAAACTCACGCCATAATTGACAAATTAGAAGATCCGATCAAAATGACCGAGCAAGGTATTCGCGATCTTAAAGTTGATCTAGACAAAAGCCTTCAGGCCTTAGCCGAAGTTAAAGCAATGGCAATTCGCAGCAAAAAAGACCTTAGTCAGAATAAATCTTTGGCTAAAAATTACGAACAGAAAGCCGTTTTACTACTCCAGAAAGCCGAGAAAGGTGAATTGGACGTGGCAGAAGCAGATCGTTTAGCTACTGAAGCTCTAACAAAAAAGGAAGAAGCTGTTGAAGCTGCAACTCGTGCTCAGGATGAAGTTACTCGTTTTGACAATAACATAGCTGGACTCGACAAAAATGTTAAAAAACTGAAGAGCACCATCTCAAGTTATGAGAATGAACTTCGTACGCTTAAGGCTCGTGCTCGTGTGAGCAGTGCTACACAAAAAATCAACAAGCAATTAAGCGGAATTGATAGTTCTGGAACAGTATCGATGCTTGAGAAAATGAAAGAGAAAGTTGCTCAACAAGAAGCTTTATCGGAAGCTTACGGTGAAATTAGTAATGAAAACCGCAGTTTAGACGATGAAATTGATGATGTACTTTCTGAAAAAAATGTGAAAGCTTCAAATTCATTGGAAGAACTAAAAGCTAAGCTTAAGGACAAAAGTGAATAAGTAGCGTCAAGCATTCAAACTATGGGATTATTCGATATTTTTAAAAAGAAAGAAGCACATTACGATAGCACCAACATCAGGGTTCAAGACCTTGATGTTGGTTTTGTATTTGAATACGACTTATCAACTTGGATAGTTGAGGCTATAATGGAATACGATTGGGGAGATAATTATTTCACCCGCGAATTTCAGATTAACAATGGCAGCGAGACTCGATTCCTTGGAATAGAAGATGACGATGAGTTGTCAATTTCTTTTATGCAAAAGGTTAAAGTAAGAGCATTACAAGACGATTTAACCGACATCTTAATCTCTCGCCAGCAACCACCTAAAAAAATTACGTACAAAGGCGTTGTTTATTTCCTTGAAAAGGAATCACCGGGCTATTTTCATAACATCACCAAAGGTGGTGAGTGGGAAGAGTTTCGCTCGTGGGATTTTGAAGATGAAGACGGTAAGCAGCTTTTGTGCATTGAACAATGGGATGAAAAAGAATTTGAAGCTTCGATTGGACTTAGCTTAAAAGAATTTGAAATCTCAAACATATTACCTGGCGAAGACAATAAATAAGAATAATATAGTGGTACCCAAACCCAAATAATTATGAGTAACGGAATTGCAAAAATTATAATCGCCGTTATTATCGGTTTTTTTGTATTAAGATCGTGTAATAACTGCACAGGAAGTAGCAGCAGTCGCTCTTCTTCGACGACACAAAAATGGCAAAAAACGCCTGTTGATAAACTCATTACTTCGCTCAATAGCGAGCAGAACTATTCCATCATCTTATTAGATATGGATTCGAGAAGTAGTAAATACTATCATCAATACAACATCATTGTTGAAAAAGCTGATACCGTAGTTTCTAAAACCACAGACTGGGAAGAAGTACCAGATGTGTTTTTCGATGCTAATGTGGATAACATGGGCATGGAAATAGTAACTCGTAAAGATGGTGTACTAAGCAAAACGGCTAGTCCTGCAGGATATAACCACTATGTGGGCAATCCAAAATACGGACAGTGGGAAGAACGCAATGGTTCTTCATTCTGGTCGTTCTATGGAAAATATGCCTTTATGTCTTCCATGTTTAACATGATGACCTATCCAGCGCGTCGTTCGTATTACAACGATTATTATGGCGGTGGCTATTACGGATCACGTCCTTATTATGGTCCATCAGGTCGTAATGTATATGGCACCAACACCTACACTTCATCTGGCGCAGGTAAGAGTAGCACATGGGGCAACAAACCATCAAGCTTCAAACAAAGTGTAAGAAGTGATGTAAAACGATCGGCCACAAGGAGCAGTTCTCGTTCCTACTCTTCAAGTTCGAGTTATTCGAAGAAAAGCCGTAGTTCGAGTCGTTACAGCAGTTCATCATCTCGCAGTCGCAGTGGCGGATTTGGCAAATAATCACCCAAAACTTGATAAACATGACATTTTCAGATATTTCAACAATACTATATGATGCCGTTGCTTACATAGCTGTTGGCTTTATTATCTTTTTCGTGGGTAAGTTAGTTTACCAATTAGTTAATCGCGATTTTAACATTAAAGAAGAATTAGTTGAGAAAGACAACCTGGCATTTTCATTTGCCCATGTTGGTTATTTCATTGGTTTGTTATTGGCGGTTGGTAGCGCCATTGTTGGGCCAACACAAGGTTTAGTAAACGACATTATTGACATTGCCATTTATGGTGGACTAGGTATCATTTTACTAAACCTTTCTATTTGGCTCAACGATAAAATAATTCTTCGTAAGTTCTCCGTTAAAAAGGAAATCATCGAAGATCGCAATGCTGGGACGGGTGTTATTGAAGGTGCCATCTCTATTGCATCGGGTTTAATAATTTTTGGCGCAGTTACTGGCGAAAGTGGCAACCTTACACAAGGCATAAGTTCGGCTGTTGTTTTTTGGTTAGCTGGTCAAGTAGCCTTATTTATTACTGCTGCTGCTTATCAACTTATCACGCCTTACGATGTACATGAGCACATCGAGAAAGACAATGTAGCTGTTGGAGTAGGTTTTGCGGGTGCACTAATCGCCATTGCTAACCTAATTCGCCATGCCATTACAGGTGATTTCGAAGGTTGGGGACTTACTTTTGGAGAAGCAGGCTTTGAATTAGTGCTAGGTATCATCTTATTACCTGTCATGCGCTTCTTAACCGATAAGATTCTTTTACCGGGTCAGCGTTTAACTGACGAAATTATCAATCAGGAACACCCAAACATTGGTGCTTCTATTATTGAGGCCTTTGCTTACATAGGCGGCTCCATAATGATTACATGGTGCCTGTAAAAGGAGATCTCTAGATTATAGATTACAAGAATATAGACTTAAATTAACCCTGGAGCAATCTAGGGTTAATTTTTTGTCATATCATTTGATGACATTGAATAAGCTCAATAATGTTTAAGATCCAAAATAAATATTCGGCCATTTTAAAAGCTGCCATCTTTGCAACTGGCTTTAGTGGCATTGTTGCCGAATATCTTCTTTCAACCTTGGCCACCTATTTTTTAGGCGATTCCATTTTTCAATGGGCCATGATTGTTTCAACCATGCTCTTCACAATGGGTATTGGTAGTCGTATCAGTAAAGTTTTTAAAACACGCTTAACCGAAAAGTTTCTCATTCTTGAGTTTGCCTTATCGCTAGTAGTTGCTTTTTCTCCTCTGATTGTATATACGGCATCGGCCTACACCAATTCCATTGGCATACTTATCTATTTTTTCTGTATGCTAATTGGAACATTAATTGGAATGGAAATTCCATTAGTGATGCGCATCAACGATGAATACGAAGATCTACGCATTAACATCTCAAATGTGCTTGAAAAAGATTACTACGGCAGCTTGCTCGGAGGTATCTTCTTTGCTTTTATCGGACTACCCATAATGGGATTGACTTACACGCCCTTTCTATTAGGAGTTGTTAATTTTACGGTTGCACTTGCAGTTTTCTTTTTTCTTCGCAAGATGATTAAGCCTAGTTACCGAAAGGCTTTAAGCATATCGATGGTCGCTATATCACTCATAATTGTTGCTGGTGTATACTTGGCTGACCCAATCATACAATATGGCGAACAGAAAAAATACAAGGACAAAGTAATTTACGCAGAACAAACACGTTATCAACGCATCGTTATCACCCAATGGGAAGATAACCATTGGCTGTACTTAAATGGCAATCAGCAACTATGCTCCATGGATGAAGTTATGTATCACGAGCCATTGGTTCATCCGGCCATGTCACTTCACCCTCACCCAGTCAATATTCTAGTTTTAGGTGGTGGCGATGGTTGCGCTGTTCGTGAGATATTAAAATACCCGAGTGTTCAGTCAATTAAATTGGTGGATTTAGATCCAGCCATGACTAACTTAGGTAAAGAACATCCTGTTCTGCTTGATATGAATAAAAACTCCATGCATCATCCAAAGTTGGAGATTATTAATACAGATGGCTATCAGTACATTTCAGACAATCAAGATTTTTACGATGTCATCATCATAGATTTGCCCGATCCTCGATCTGTTGAACTAGGCCGCTTATATTCGAGCGAATTCTACAGCATATGCCATAAACATTTGCGGCCGGAAGGTATGATTGTTACGCAGGCTGGCAGCCCTTACTTTGCAACAAAAGCTTATAATTGCATACAAAAAACCATGAGGGATGCTGGATTCAAAACCATACCCTTACATAACCAAGTATTAACACTGGGCGAATGGGGTTGGTCTTTGGGAATTAAAACAGAACGTGAAATTGATTTGAAAAAGCAATTACAATCCTTAACTTATGACGGAATTTCGACCCAATGGATTAATCACGAAGCCATGCAACTAATTACGTCGTTTGGTAAGGATTTCTTTCCGGGAGCTAGTGATTCAGTTAGAGTTAACCGAATTCACGACCCGGTTTTATATAAGTATTATTTAAAGGGCAATTGGGATTTGTATTAAAACCAACGAAGCTTAACAGAAACAACGCAATGAACAACATAAATCCAGTAAATCTGCCACCACAAGTTTTTAACCTTAAAGGTTGGATAGAATTAACTGAATCCTCACAGTTGAAAACCTTATTTGGTGAACAATTAAAAAATGCCGATTTTAAAGTATTAAACTTTTCAGATCATCATTTTCCGCTGAATGGCTACACGGCTTTTTGGCTTTTAGCCGAATCGCATTTGGCATTACACACATTTACTGAAAGCGGTTGGTGCTACATCGAGTTAAGCAGTTGCAACAAAGAAAAAGCACAGCTCTTCAAAGCGGCATGCGAAAAACTGCCTCATGCACTAAAATGGGATAGCGATGTGGAAGAGCTAAGTTGCGAGACTAACAATAACGTTCACTCATAACACAATTTGCTATGAAGAAAAAACTTGGTTTAGCTGTTGGTTTTGTCATATACCTCTGCCTCATCTACGTTATATCGGTGCTTGAAAGAGGCGATGCCAATGCCAATATCAAATCGCTAACCGATGCCCTTTGGTATGCCATTGTTACCTTGACGACCGTAGGCTATGGTGACTTTTACCCTGTTACACCCTGGGGTAAAGTAGTAGGATTATTTGTAATACTTGGTAGTCTGGGTGTAATCGGCTACTTCATTGGTGAAATAAGCAGTAGAATAAACATTTATATGGAAAAGAAGAAAACAGGGTTCTTCGGAACAGATTTCGAAGACCATTACCTAATTATTGGATGGAGTGAATTTGGACGAAAAGTTGCTGATCAGGTTTTTCCAGCTGGACATAAAATTGCCTTCGTAACAAACTCAAAAAACGACCTTGAACTCCTCAAGGATTTATACCCTCACGAACAATGTTTCGGAATGTTTGCCGATTATAACAACATGCAAGCTTACGAAAAAGCAAACATCCTAAAGAGTAAAGCTGTATTTATCAACTTCACCGAAGATACCGAAACACTGGTATTTGTTCTTAATCTTAAAAAGGCATTTCCAAATCTCAACATCATTGTCAATTGCAGCAACCCCGATCTGAAAGAAACATTGATTAGCACTGGCATAACACATGTAGTGTCTCGCAGCGAAGTAGCTTCACGAATGGTGGCTAGTTACCTGTTTGAGCCACATGTGGCAGAATATACGGAAGATTTGATTGCAACTAGCATTGCTCACGACGATCAGGATATTCAGCAATTTAAAGTCACCCAAAACAACCCCTATCTAGGCAAAAAATATTTCGATGCCTTTGTAGAGATGAAGAAAGATCTTAACGTCATTTTAATTGGTTTGGTCATCGACAATAAGGTTGACAAAAACCCAAGCGACGATCAAAAAATAGAGCTCGACCAATACATCATAGTTATTTCATGCGGAAGTGACAAGAAAGCTTTGGAGAGTACCTTTGGAGTACAAGAGGGAGTGTAGATTATAATGGTTAATGATAAAAGATTAGTGATTAATTATTAGAAAAACTTAAAGAGCAACTTTAATCCCTCTGGGATTTAACAACAATAACCATGGGTGCAACCCATGGTAAACAAACAGGTACAAATAGAACCCCGAAGTGGGTTCAACTGTTGATTAACATACTTTTAAAACATAAGCTCGCCATTAGTACAAAACAGGTTCAAGCCGAAACACAAGAGTAGAAGCCGCAATGCACTTATACTATTACAAACTCTCTAATCGGCTAATCACTTCATTTTTATATCCCCTGCTTATTGGAACGGTAGCATCTTCCATCTCAATGTATTCGTGAGTAAAAGAGCTGATGTGGGCTAACGATACCAGATACGAGCGATGTGTTCTAATAAAGGACTTAGCCGGCAACTTGGCTTCAATATTTGAAATAGTTTCGCGCGTAACTACCTCCTGATAATCTAAATGTATCTTGATGTAATCACTCAGACTCTCAACGTATTTAATGTCCTTAAAAACGATCTTTATCATCTTACGATCCGACCGTACAAAAATGAAGTCGCTGGCTTCAGCTTCAATCTTTTCTGGGACATTACTTAAGTTGGGTGTTTCTTCCAGGTATTTCTGAACCGATTGCAAAAGGCGATTAAAAGCGATGGGTTTAAGTAGGTAGTCAACGGCTTTCAAATCAAAACCTTCAACCGCATAGTCGCGATAAGCTGTGGTAAAAATGATTTTGATGTTGGGGTTAATGGTTTTAGCAAAGTCCAATCCTGAGATCTCCGGCATATTAATATCCAAAAAAACAAGATCAATCGATTGAGAACTGATCCATTTAAATGCTTCCAGTGCGTTTTTGCAAGAGGCCACAATATTAATCTGATCGATTTTTTTCAGATGTGTTTCAATCACTTCGCGAGCAGTGGCTTCATCATCAACAATTATACAGTTTATGACTTTAGACATCGGCAAAGGGTTTTAAATCGATGATTAAATGGGCAGTATAGCTATCCTTTTCTCTAGTTGCTTTTAATTGGTAATTATTAAGGTAATTCAGGTCAAGCCGCTTATTAATATTACTCAAACCAATGCCTTCTTTTGCTTCATCCTCAACAGGTGAACGCATACTATTGCTAATTTTAAATTCCATTTGATAATTATCCACTCTTATACTGGCATCAATACGTAGAAAGCCATCCACTAACTCACCATGCTTAAAGGCGTTTTCTACAAAAGGAATGAGTAACATGGGCGACACTTGAATTGAGGAATCAATGCTAGGAGCATCAAAACGAATAAGCAAACTATCTTTAAACCGGATTTTCTCCAATTCGATGTATTCCTTAATGTGCAACACCTCCTCTTTTAAAGCCACCTTTGGTTGGTTTATCTGATACAGAATATAATCAAGTAAGTTAGATAGTTTGAGAATTATCTCCGGTGTGTGCTTCGATTTTTGAAGTGCAAAGCCATAAATAGTATTCAAGGTATTGAAGAGGAAGTGAGGATGAATCTGACGTTTGAGATAGTGCAATTCTTGTTCTTTTAATTGAAGCTGAGTGGCCAGTATCTTATTTTCCAACTCCTTGTTTTTGGCATCGGTTTTTAATGTATTATTAAGTATACTAATAAAAGAAATAACGCCAACCACAAGGTAAACCAAGATGAGAATGAACAAAAAGTTTTTACTCATTGGTGGCATAATGGCCACATTAAATTTCAATAGAAAAATCAAACAGCCATACAGAGCCAATACTATTAAATAAGAAGACACCACAAAGGTATAGAAGGTATAGAGTGCAAACTTTTGATAGTCTCGCTTTAATAAAAAACGAGGAATAAGGATGCGTTCCATAAAATAAGTCACCCCCATGGTTAAAGGTAAAAGGCAACTTGAAAACCAGATAATATAAGTATTGTCGTTAGAGTTGTAGCTAAAAAAATAGAAAAAGAAGAACCATACACCTGTCCAGAATAGTAGGTGTAAGCTTACGGTTTGAACTATTTTAGGCAAACGAAAAGTCATTACTACAATATTACAATTTTTTATGGCTCCTGTGATACAATATCGACCAATGACCATTTTAAGTCCTGATTTTGCAATTTGAGGATTAATTTCCAACTTACAGATGAAAACTGATGATAAAGGGATGAAGAATGGTAGGTGGTCGAATAAGAAATTTTGGTATTGATTGATGCGCTACATTTGCTTCAGTATTCATTTAAAAGCAAAAATCATGATTGACAAACTTAACGACGGAGGACCGTTTTTCACCTATCCAATAATGATATTGTTAGTGATCATTATTGCATTGATTGTACGAGGCTGTTTGAAATCAAATAGCAATGGAAAAATAATCGCACTTATTAAATCCATAAGTTGGTTTACCTTGGCTTGGGGCTTTTTAGGAAGAACTTTCGGATTAATTGTAGCTTTTGATAATGTATCAGCCAGCGGAGAACTAACACCAAGCCTATTAGCAGGAGGATTAAAGATGGCCATACTGAACCCACTCTTTGCCATTGTCGTTTTTTTAATTGCTCGTGCAGGCGTTATTTACATGTTATCTGTGAAGAAAGAAACAGATTTTGAGCCTAATGGGGAATTAAAATAATAAATCAAAAGAGTTGGCAATTTCGCCAGCTCTTTTTGTTAATAAGTACATACATAATGATCGGTGATGAAAACCACTACTCACTAATACCTTCGGACTAGCGGACTAATCACATAGCAACACTACCAATTCGTGTCAGCTTTTGAATATTCATTAATCTAATGCGACGACCATTTACCTCTATCAGGTTTTCCTTCTTAAAATCAGCTAACATCCGAATTACGGACTCAGGTACCGTTCCTACCACATTTGCCAAATCACGTCGGGATAATGGAATTTTAAGATTACAATCATCATCCACATCAAACACTTCTTTAAGTTGAACCAAGCCTTCAGCTACACGTTCACGTACTGTTTTCTGCGCCACGTTTAAGATGAATGTTTGCGTTGCACTAAGCTCACCACACACATGTTTCATCATTATCATTGAGAAGTTTGAATTCGATTTCATCAATTGAGTCAAGCACGACCCTTCGATATAGGCCACTTTAACATCTTCCATAACTTCGGCGGTTGCACAGGCTAATTCTTCCGTTAAAAACGATCTGAACCCAAGAATCTCACCTCCCTTGGCAAAACGAATAATTAATTCCTTGCCTTTTGACCCGCACTTTTTTTGCTTGACCACCCCATCGAACAAAAGAATTACTTTATTTAAGTAACAACCTTCACGATAAAGTATATTTCCTTTTCGGAGCTCTTTATAATGCAGGTTTTCTAACAATAAAGCGGTTTCACTTTCGGATAAATGACGAAAAATCTCCAACTTTTTCAATCTATCCCTTAATACATTAATTGCTACTCGTGTTTCCATACAACAAATAATATTAAACGTGATAAATACTTACGACGACCTCTGAACGTTTTATTCCAATATTTAAATGAACAACTTCGGTTACAAACATAAATGGAATTTTTGTGATTAAACACCCCTTTTCGCAATATTTTACCTAATTTTCAGCAGCTATATGCTATGTTAAAAGTCATGTTTACGATATTAGATATACAAATTCACACAGATACCCGAAGTCCTCTTTAAATTCCGACTATAGTTTTGGTGAACAAAAAGCAATTTAGAAAGCACTAGTCAAGGTGACCAGAAAGATACCCGAACCATTACTTACATAACCCGATAGGTAGATAATAACATATCGGGGTAAATTCAGACCTAATTTAATTTAAATCGACCCACCATGTCATTTAATTGATCTGCACCTTGCTTCATCTCTGTCGAACTCGAAGCCAATTCTTCTGAGGCAGCAGCATTCGATTGCGTAACCTGATTAAGTTGCTCTATAGCATGGTTTATTTGCTGTGCTCCAATCGTCTGTTCTTTACTTGAAGAACTAATTTCCTGTACCATCTGTACAGTCTTATCAATTTGACCGATAGCTTCCTTTAGCTTACCTCCAGCCTTCTCAGCACCTGATACTCCCTCACTAATCAGACTCGCAATTTCATCAGCTACCACTTTACTTCGTTCAGCCAACTTTCGAACTTCAGTTGCTACTACAGCAAAACCTCGCCCTTGCTCTCCAGCTCTGGCGGCCTCAACAGCAGCATTTAAAGCTAAAATATTTGTCTGTTGAGCAATACCAGTCACCATATCAACCTTCTCTACAATTAACTTCATCAAACGCTCACTTTCCGTTGAAGCAACATTACCTTCCTTAATGCTATCTGCCATAATTAAAGTAACCTGCTCGGCCTGCTCGCTATATTGCTTGTTTTGCGCAATTGAAGCAGTCATCTCTTCCATTGAAGCTGAAACTTCTTCAGTAGATGAAGCTTGTTCATTAGCTCCCGTTGAAATATCCTGAGATGTAGTATTCATTTGTGTACTCGCACCAGCCAAAGCATTTGAACTGCGTTTAATTTCTTGCAATAAATTTGAAACCTCATCCACCATAAGATTTAAAGCACTGGCTAATTCTCCAATTTCGTCCTCTTGATTAATGTCTAATTTCTGACTCAAATCACCTTTGGCAATAGTTTGCGCAAACACAACCCCTTTTCTCAACTGTCTCACTAAAAAACCAGATAAGAACATAGCCAATCCGACTCCAGCAACTAACGACAATAGTAAAATAACTATGGTCAAAACACTCGTACTTCTTGCCTTGCTAACCATTTTACTTTCCGATAATATACTGGCTTCAGAAATATCAATGGAATGATTAAACAACTTACCAATTGTATCCAATTGCACAAGGGTTTGCCCAAAAAACACACCGTTAGCTGCTTGCGTTCCTTTAAGTTGCTCCTGATTTCTTTCAATTAATTCATTCAAAATACCCAAAACCTGATCAGCAGCTCCGGCGGTATTGTTCATATAATAATTTTGAGCTCCAACATAATCGCCAGCAGCAACCATCCGATTAAGCGATCTGGCAGATTGGTGCAAACGTTCGTGAGGCCGAAGAATGTCGTTAAATTTTTCACTTAGCACCTCATCTTTCTGCAAAAGTTCTTGCGTGTTTGGCAGGTCAAGCCAACTACCCAAACCACACTTCGTATGATCCATCTGAACACCTATTTGACTTTTTTTACTCAATATTGCTTCTTCAACTTGCAACATCCACAGCAAATGATCAGATTTAGATTTATTTAAGGCGATAGATAAACTTACATCAACATGCTCATGCAAATCTTCAATTTCAATTGCCGATTGGTGCAATAACATATGCGGCTCCTCAAAAAGAGGAAATACCTCTTTAAGATCCGGTACTAATTCCTCAGCTTGCTTTCGGCCATCTCCATAATACCATTTCCCAAAATCACATTTATGATGATCTGTTTGAACCGCCAACTCTAAGGCCTCTGAGCTAGACAGGAATTCACTTACTTGTTTAGCCCATATTAAATGTTGCGTGTATCTGGTCTCCAAGTCACCCTTTAACTTATTACCGGCAATAACCTGCTCTGCATCTGAAATGATATTTCTTATTCCATTAAATGACAAAAAGCCAACTATAGTAAGCAGCACCAATAAAACTCCAAAGCTGAATAAAAGCTTAGTTCTAATTTTTAAGTTATTCCAGATCATGTTAAAAGTGTTTTTTTCAAGATAATAAGCAAAATGATAATAATCAATTAATTTACCCTGTATAACATTTCTTTTACCAGAGTTAAAAACATCAAAACCTAAGGCCAGAAAGCATTTCCCTTTCAAATTAAAAGCTAACTACACTTAACACTCTGCATAAAGTTGACTTTAATAACTAATTTAATTAACTTATTTACAAATTCACACATTCTTTTTCTTTTGATGTTTAATATCTTATACCAACAACACAACAAGAACAAGGTAACATTACTAATATATGATAGTAATACGTCATAAAATGGTAAAACTCGAAATTAAAGATTTTGGTATCTTTAATTATTTTTAATACATTTATTGCAACACCACACACAAAAGATATGCAACACATCACTTATTTTGAGAACAATACAATAGCTATCATTACATTTCATCGCCCGGATTCACTTAATGCGCTCAACAGCGAAGTATTTTCCGAATTCAATCTTTTGCTCGACAAAATCGACTCCTCTGACAATTTGAAAGCAGTAATACTAACTGGAGAAGGAAAAGCGTTTATTGCAGGAGCCGACATTGCAGAGATGCATGGAAAAACGGAAGTTGAGGCTCGTATTTTTTCGAAAATTGGACAAGATACACTTCTACGCATAGAAAGCATGCCAATACCATTTATTGGCGCCATCAACGGCTTTGCGCTAGGCGGCGGTTTAGAAGTAGCCTTGGCTTGCGATTTTCTGCTCGCCAGCGACAAAGCTAAGTTCAGTGCTCCCGAAGTTAACCTTGGCCTCATACCAGGATTTGGAGGAACGCAGCGCCTTAGTCGAGCCATTGGTTTAAACAATGCTCGATTCTATCTCCATACAGCGCATATGTTTGACGCCTACGAAGCACAACGAATGGGCTTGGTTCAGCAAATATTTTCAGCCGATGATTTAATGAATGAAGCCATAAAAGTTGCGGAACTTATTGCCAACAAAGGGCCACAAGCTACCAAGACGCTTAAGGCTTTAATGAACCAAAGTCAAGACTCTAACCTTGAAACAGGCTCTCAGCAAGAAAGAGAAGCATTCAGCAAACTTTTTAATTCAGAAGCACAAGAAGGCATGCAAGCCTTTCTTGAAAAAAGAAAACCCAATTGGTAAGTACACATAAACATTATACATCATGAATCATCACCTAGAACGATATAAAAACATAAGCGTACTCGGAGCAGCAGGAAAGATGGGCAGTGGCATTTTACTATTAAATGTTCTCCACTCAGCCAAGTTGATGCATCATCCCGACTATGTTGGCCAAACATTCGTTGTTAATGCCATTGATCAGAGCTTCGAACAGCTTGACAAATTGAACCATTACATTAAGGATCAAGTAACAAGATGGGCTGAGAAGAACATTATTTGGTTACGCAAAGCCTATAACAACCGACCTCATCTTATTGATAATAAAGATATCATTGACACTTTTGTGTTTGAAGCTTTATCTCTTATTAAACCCTCTATCAACATCGAACCAACATACCGTTCAACTCTGATATTTGAAGCCATCATTGAAAATGAAGATGTAAAAACTAAGCTTTTCAAACAAATAAACGATAACAACCCAAACAAACCATTCTTTTTAAGCAACACAAGCTCAATCCCCATCTCTGTATTAAATGACAAAGCTGAGTTAAATGGCAATATTATCGGTTGTCATTTTTATAACCCACCTGCAGTTCAAAAATTAATTGAGGTCATCGAAACAGAGAATGGCAACCCTGATTTAACCAAATTAGTTTATGGTTTTGCCAATCACATGCAAAAAGTACTAGTCCCATCTAACGATCTTGCCGGATTTATTGGAAATGGCTTTCTAATGCGTGACATTCTATATGCCGAAAAACAATACAACAACCTTAAACCCGATATGGGCCACAACAAAACAATTTTAAGCATCAATACCATAAGCCACGAATTGTTAATTCGCCCAATGGGAATATTTCAACTTATCGATTATGTAGGCATCGAAGTTTGCACCTATATCATGAAGGTAATGAATCACTATTTAGAGGATGAACTAATTAGCCCATTATTAAATAAGTTACTAAGCCTTGGTATCAAAGGGGGACAAAATCCAGATGGCACACAAAAAGACGGATTCTTTCAATACAGCGAAGGCGATATTGTAGGAATTTATGACTTAGAATCTAAATCCTATATAAGCACTGGTGATTTAATGGAAGAAGTCAAGCATTTTCTAGCTGTAAAAACAGAAGCTTATTCATGGAAACAACTGAGTCAATCAAAACGTGCAGCGAAACACCTTGACAACTTCTTTAGTGAGCTTATAAAAGAAAACAGTATTGGTGCAAAAATGGCTTGCAATTACATGCGAGCCATGAAAGATCTCGGAATTCAATTACAAGCAGACGGTGTATGCAGTTCTACCGAACATGTAAATACAGTTATGAAGAATGGCTTTTTTCACCTCTACGGCCCAGTTAACAACTATATCTAAACCAACATTATGCAAAGAAGAATATTTTTAGTTGCTGGATACAATACAATAGCACTTGGAACAGGTCGTAAAGAGTTTCATCCTAAAAAGGAGCGTCCAGGAATAGAATACTATATGCAAGAAGCAGGACGGGCAACTCTAAAGAAAATTGGTGGCGCAGGCAATGTGGATGAAAGTGTTGTTGGTAATTTTATGGCCTCACGGTTTAACAATCAAGCTCACTTGGGAGCATTTATTCCTTCCATTGACAAAAAATTACAATACAAACCAGCCATGCGTGTTGAAGGGGCGTGTGCCTCAGGAGGACTAGCTATGATTTCTGGCATCAAGTCAATATTAGCGGGCACAGCCGATGTTGTTTTAGCCATAGGTGTAGAAGTTCAAAATACGGTTAAAGCGATGTACGGAGCAGATCATTTAGCACTGGCTGGCTATTACAAGAATCGCAAAAATGGTCATGCTTATTTCTTCCCTGGCGAATTTAGTGATCGGGCAGGAAGTTATTCTAAAACCTACGGTGACGATTACGCGAGAAAAGGAATGGCTACTTGGTATGCTAACTGCATTCAAAATGCTCGCCTGTGCGAAACAGCTCAAGAACACCACAACGATTCTGAACACCTATTCGACACAGGCATGGAGGCGCCAAATGCCGAACTTTTTGTTGACAACCTTAACTATGCCGATTGCTCAAAAGTATCCGATGGCGCATCTTCAATTGCTATTGTATCCGAAAAAGGATTGAAGAGAGTTGGCTTACCATTATCCGAAGCAGTTGAATTAGTTGGCTTTAGTCAGGTTGAAGAAAACATTATGGAGCCACCCATTGACGAATGTGAACTAAGTACGACCAAAAATGCCGTTAGCAAAGTTCTAGAAATGGCACAAATCACCAAAGATGAGCTTGCCACCGTTGAAACACACGATTGCTTCACAATTGCAGGCGTACTTGCCACCGAAGCCATTGGATTTGCTGCTAAAGGTAAAGGTGCTCAGTTTGTAGCAGACGGTCATACTTCCCGAGAAGGCAGTATACCCTTTAATACTACTGGTGGATTAATTGGATGGGGACATCCAACTGGCGCCACAGGTGTTCATCAGGCCGTTACTATCTGGGAACAGTTAACTCATCAGGCTGGCAGAGCTCAAATCTCTATCCCAGAGCACAAACCATACGGACTGACGGTTAATATGGGTGGTAATGATAAAACAGTGGTTTGTATGGTACTCAAAAAAACAACAGGATAAAGACACACTTAAATCTCCCAATATGAATTTTCAATTTACAGAAGAACAACTCATGATTCAGCAAGCAGCACGCGATTATGCCCAACGCGAGCTCATAAAAGATGTTATTGAACGAGATGAGAAAGCCATTTACCCAACAGAACATATCCGCAACCTTTCTGAATTAGGTTTTTTAGGTATGCTTGTAGCACCTGAATACGATGGCAGCGGCATGGACACAATATCCTATGTTTTAGCCATGGAGGAATTATCAAAAGTTGACTCATCAATTGGGGTTATCATTTCGGTCAACAACTCCCTCGTATGTTATGGCATTGAGAAATATGGCTCAGAAGAGCAAAAACAGAAATTTCTAAAACCATTGGCGAGAGGCGAAGTAACTGGTGCCTTTTTACTTTCTGAACCAGGAGCTGGATCAGACGCCACATCACAACAAACAACAGCCATTGACATGGGTGATCATTACCTTGTAAATGGCGTTAAAAACTGGATAACCAATGGCAATTCAGCATCAACCTATATTGTAATAGCACAAACAGATAGAGAAAAAGGTCACAGAGGCATAAATGCAATAATTGTTGATCGTCACTCAGAAGGCATATCGCTTGGGCCACACGAAAACAAAATGGGCATGCGAAGCTCCGATACGCATTCAGTTCAGTTTACCGATGTTAAAGTACCTAAAGAAAACAGGATTGGAGAAGATGGATTCGGTTTTAAATTCGCCATGAAAACCTTGGAAGGGGGACGCATTGGTATAGCATCTCAAGCCTTAGGTATTGCATCAGGGGCGTATGAATTAGCTGTTAAATATGCCAAAGAACGTAAAACTTTCGGCACAGAAATTATCAATCACCAAGCCATAGCTTTTAAATTATCAGACATGGCTACCCAAATTGAAGCAGCACGATTCCTTTGTCTCAAGGCTGCTTGGCTAAAAGATCAAGGACAAGCCTACGGCATTGCCAGTGCCATGGCTAAACAATACACTGCCGACATGGCCATGCAAGTAACAACCGAAGCCGTTCAAATACACGGAGGATATGGCTATGTGAAAGAATATCACGTGGAACGCCTTATGCGTGACGCAAAACTCACTCAAATATATGAGGGAACATCTGAGATTCAGAAAATCGTAATCTCACGCGCCATAGCTAATGGCGATATCTAATTTCTAATCTTTAAAACTTTAAATATGCGTTTACTTGTTTGTATAAGCAGCGTACCTGACACAACGTCTAAAATTAAATTTACCGATGACTCAAGTCGTTTTGATGATTCAGGAATACAATGGGTAATTAACCCATGGGATGAATTAGCACTAACACGTGCTATTGAGCTAAAAGAAGATAACACAAATCCCGTAACTGAAGTCGTAGTCATAACTATAGGTACATTTCAAACAGAACCAACCCTGCGTAAATGCCTTGCCATAGGTGCTGACAAAGCAGTTCGTATCGACATCGAACCACTTGATGCCTATCAAACAGCAAGTCAACTGGCAGCCTACATTAAGAATGAAGAATTTGGATTTATTATATGTGGCATTGAGTCGGGCGACTATAACGAAGCATCGGTAGGCGGCATGCTAGCCGAGTTGCTCGATTTTGTTTCAGTCTCCTCGGTATCATCCGTTCGCTTTAATAAGGATCAGCCAATTTTCCAGCGCGATGTCGCAAATGGGAAAGAAGAACTAAGCGTGAACGGCACCGCAGTGCTGATTGTACAGAAAGGCTTTGCTTCCGTTCCAAAGATTCCGAATATGCGCGGCATAATGACTGCAAGAAGTAAACCTCTTGAATTAATAAAAGCTAGCTCAAGCAAATCACTAATCAAGTTTGTCAACTACCATTCTCCAAAAGAAAAAGAAGCCGTTCAAATGCTAGAATCGAGCGATGAACTTGTAGAAAAGCTAAGCAAAGAAGCTAAACTAATATAGTCACACTTAAACTTAAAACATGGCAATCCTAGTATATATAAGAAACGTAGCTGGTACAATTAAAAAACAAAGTCTTGAACTTAGCTCCTATGCTCATGCTATGGCTGAAGCAACCAATCAAGAAGTTATTGGCATCGTCATTGGCGAAATCGATGATTCTGCACTAAGCGAACTTGGCAATTATGGAATGAGCCAAATACTAAAAGCAGACAACCCAAACTTCAACATGCGTGTTAATCGGGTCTATACGCGCATCATTGAACAAGCTGTACTAAAAACAAATGCACAGTATATTTTATTTCCCGACAACAATCAGGGTAAAGCTATAGCACCTAGACTTTCAGTAAGGTTGCAGGCCGGGTTTGTTCCGCAAGTACTAGGACTACCAAGCTCTTACGAGCCCTTCCATATTGAAAAAAGAGCTTTTACCGGTAAAGCATTAGCAAATATTGAAGTTAACACTGAGCGCATAATCCTTTCACCCATACTCAATAGCTATGGTCTGAATGAAAACAAGACAGAGTTGAAAATTGAAAACTTTGAGCCAGAAATTGACGAGCCAGAATCACGATTGACAATTCTTGATAAAAAGGTAAATACTGAACGAATTAACCTACTTGATGCCGACATAGTGGTTAGCGGTGGCAGAGGATTAAAATCAGCTGAAAACTTTAAATTACTTGAAGAATTGGCCACAACTCTCGACGGCGCATTAGCTTGCAGCAGACCAGTAGCCGATGATGGATGGCGACCAGCAGATGAGCACGTTGGGCAAACAGGTAAAATCATATCGCCCAACATCTATTTTGCTGTTGGTATCTCTGGCGCAATACAACATGTTGCTGGCGTGAGTGGATCGAAATGCTTGGTAGCCATTAATGCCGATCCTGAAGCTCCAATTTTTGACGTGGCCGATTATGGCATTGTTGGTGACGCATTAAAAATTGTACCTGAACTAAATGAGGCATTTAAACAGCACCTATCAGACAATCAATAAGTAAGAAACTGGCATCTATGGAACAGATTATTTTTGCGTGCACATTCTTAATCACCCTTATTTTACTAGGGTTCACTTTCATGCGTCTAAGGGCTTTCTTTAAACTATGCAAACCTCTAAAGTACGATGGCAAGCTCAAAGAAAGATTAAGCCTAACTGCAAGAGTTGCTTTTGGTCAAACCAAAATTTTACGTAAACCAATCATTGGTTTTCTTCACGCTTTGGTCTTCTGGGGATTCCTGGTGATTACCATTGGTAGTATTGAAATGGTAATTGATGGATTATTCGGCTTAAATCGATCACTAGCTTTTTCAGGTATTGGGTATGATATCATAACCGCAAGTGGAGACATCTTTTCATTGATTGTACTTTTGGGTGTTTTCATCTTTCTCTTGCGACGCCTATTTCTTAAAATACGGCGTTTCTCCGGGGTGGAATTAAAACCTAAAAATAAACTGGATGCCAACATTGCCTTAAGTTTTATAATCTTATTGATGGTATCGCTAATTGGCATGAATACCTTTGATATCCTTCTGCATAAAGAGGCACTAGCTGGTACTTATCCGATTTCAAGTTCTTTAGCTGCTTGGATTAATCATCACAACAATACTTCAATTCTGTTTCATTTTTTCTGGTGGTTACACATTGTTTTAATCTTTGCCTTTGCTAATTACCTACCATACTCCAAGCACTTTCATGTTTTCATGTCAATCCCAAATGTGTTTTTTAGCAACCTTAATCCTCTCACTTTTTTACCGGCCATGCCTGAAGTAAGCAAGGAGGTAAAACTAATGTTGAGTGGTGATGCATTTCAGGAACCTAGTGACTCCGCTCCATCTCGTTTTGGTGTGAAAGACATTGAAGATATAACACAGAACAATTATCTGGATTCGCTTACATGTACACAGTGCGGAAGATGCACTGAGGTGTGCCCGGCTAACATTACTGGCAAATTGCTTTCGCCACGAAAAATATTTGTGGATGTTCGCAATCGCATGTTGGAAAAAGGACCATTTTTAAACAAAGCTCCCAAATATGACGACCACAAAGCTTTAATTGGCGATTACATCAGTCACGAAGAACTATGGGCATGCACCACTTGCAATGCTTGTGCTCAGGAGTGTCCTTTAAACATTAGCCACCCTAATTTAATTATGGACATGCGGCGCTATCTGGTATTGGAGGAAGGCCAAGCGCCCGAAGAACTTAATGTGATGTTTGCCAATATAGAGAACAATGGTGCGCCATGGAAATTTTCACCTGAAGATAGACTGGATTGGACACAGTACTAACTCCATTTTTTAATTAAAAAATCAAACACAATTATATGCCTCAAATAGACGTGCCAGTAATGGCAGACGAAATAAGTAAGGGCCAACAACCAGAATATCTATATTGGGTTGGTTGCGCGGGTGCTTTCGATAAGCGTTATCAAAAAGTAAGTCGCTCATTTGCAAAAATATTGAATGAAACAAAAGTAAGCTATGCCGTTCTTGGTAAAGAAGAAACCTGTACCGGCGATCCTGCCAAGCGTGCTGGCAACGAGATGCTTTTTCAGATGCAGGCCATGCAAGTTATTGAAACACTCAAAACCTATGACGTTAAAAAAATACTATGCACTTGCCCCCATTGTTTCAACATCCTGAAAAATGAGTATCCCGAACTAGGCGGCCAATTTGAAGTCATTCATTATTCTACTTTTTTACAATCACTTCTTGATACAGGTACCATACAAATCAAAAAAGAAGTATTCAAAAACAAACGTATTACATTTCACGATCCTTGTTATTTGGGACGAGGCAATGGAATATACGATGCTCCTCGCAAAGTGATAGATGCCATTGATATTGATTATACTGAAATGAAACGTGCCAAAAGCTTTTCGTTGTGCTGCGGCGCAGGTGGCGCCCAGATGTTTAAAGAAGCTGAAAAAGGCGATAAGGAAGTTTACATGGAACGCACCGAAGATGTGCTCGCTTCGGGAGCCGACATTGTTGCCACCGCTTGTCCTTTCTGCATGACAATGCTTAGCGACGGAATTAAATATGCCAATAAAGAAGAAAAATTAGTCAACATGGACTTAGCCGAATTAATTGCGACTAACATGGATTTATAATCTTAAAAAATGACAGACGTAAAACCATATAAAACAAAAAACAAGATCCGGATAGTTACCGCAACTTCCCTTTTTGACGGACACGATGCATCCATTAACATCATGCGTCGAATATTGCAGGCAAGTGGTGCCGAAATCATACATCTTGGCCATAACCGATCAGTCCAAGAAATTGTAGACTGTGCTATTCAGGAAGATGTTCAAGCCATTGCAATCACATCCTATCAAGGGGGACATTTGGAGTTTTTTAAATACATGTTTGATTTGCTCAAAGAAAAGCAATCGGAGCACGTAAAGATTTTTGGTGGTGGTGGTGGCGTTATTCTACCTAAAGAAATTGAGGAATTACACAATTACGGCATTTGTCGAATATTTACACCTGATGATGGTCGTCATCTTAGTCTGCAAGGAATGATAAATCATGTTCTCGAAGCATCTGATTTTATTCCCATACATCAATCCAAAAATAAACAAATCACTTTCAACAACACCAGCTACCTGGCACATTGTATTTCAGCATTAGAAAACGATTGGTCAGATGCAAGTGAGATTCGTAAACTAAAACCTAAGATGGGAAGAAAAACCACTCCTGTCATTGGTATATCTGGAACTGGTGGAGCCGGAAAATCTTCATTAATAGATGAGTTAATACGAAGAATAAACACGAGCTCACCTACGCTCAAAATTGCAATCATATCCGTTGATCCAAGCAGACGTAAATCGGGTGGTGCTCTTCTTGGTGATCGCATCCGTATGAATAGTATCAATCACGAAAATATATTTATGCGCTCAATGGCAACTCGCGGAGCCAACCTATCACTATCGGCACACATCGGCGAAACCATTGCATTATTTAAACAGGCTGAAGCTGATTTAATTATCCTTGAAACATCAGGCATCGGACAATCCGATACTCAGATCGTTGATTTTAGCGACCTCGCATTATATGTTATGACACCTGAATATGGTGCTCCATCGCAACTCGAAAAAATTGACATGCTCGACTTTGCCGACATGGTTGTACTTAATAAATCAGATAAAAACGGTGCCATCGATGCCCTTCGGGATGTTAAAAAACAAGTATGGCGAAATCGTCAAGACTGGGATAAATCGACAGAAGATATGCCAGTATACCTGAGTAATGCTTCACATTTTTTTGATATTGGCTTGGATAAATTCTATGATGCTTTACAGAAGAGGTTAACTAGCGACTACCCAGATCTGAAACTCAATACCAACGAAAACGTAAACGCAGGAGAAAAAATAAAATCTATCATTCCCGGCAATCGCAAACGTTACTTGGCAGAGATAAGTGAAACAGTGCGTAATTATAATTCAGAATCCGAAACTCAATCAAAAATAGCAGGCCAACTGTATGCCTTAAAACAAAGCAAAGAATTACTACAAGAATCTAATAAGGACATCTCTTCGATTGATGAATTGGAAAAATCACTTCTCGATAAATTAAATCAAGAAAATAAGGACATTCTAGATAATTGGACATTCTTAAAGCAAAATTATCAGAATGATGTTTTTCAATACACCTCACGTGGAAAAACCATTGACATAATAACCAAACACAGTTCTCTTTCACAAACCAAAATTCCAAAAATAGCAGTCCCAAAATACAACAACTGGGAAGACATACTAAGATGGCAATTGAAAGAAAACTTCCCAGGTTTCTTTCCTTATGCAGCTGGTGTATTTCCCTTCAAGCGAGAAAATGAAGACCCAACACGAATGTTTGCTGGCGAAGGTAGTCCCGAACGCACTAATAAACGCTTTCATTATTTATCCAAAGGGCAAAAAGCAAAGCGACTATCAACTGCCTTTGATTCGGTAACATTGTATGGTGAAAACCCACATTCAAGACCTGACATATATGGAAAGATAGGCAACTCGGGTGTATCAACAGCCACCTTGGATGATATAAAAAAGTTGTATTCTGGTTTTGATCTATGTCACCAACTCACATCAGTAAGCATGACCATTAATGGCCCGGCTCCCATTCTTATGGCATTTTTCCTCAACGCCGCCATCGACCAACAATGTGAAAAAGAATTAGTCAATTCTCTTAAAGAGACAATAGATAAAAAACTTAAACCCAGCTATCACTCTTCTCTTCCAGATGGAAATGATGGACTTGGCCTAAAACTATTAGGAGTCAGCGGTGACAGAGTAATTCAAAAGGATCGTTATGAAGAAATTATAACTGAGACCCTAAAAGCTGTTAGAGGAACAGTACAAGCTGACATATTAAAAGAAGATCAGGCGCAAAACACTTGCATATTTTCAGTTGACTTTTCGTTGAAGTTGATGGGTGATGTACAAGAATATTTCACTCAAAATAATGTGCAGAACTTTTACTCTGTATCTATTTCAGGCTATCACATTGCTGAGGCAGGTGCCAATCCAATTACCCAGCTTGCACTAACACTAGCAAATGGTTTTACTTACGTAGAATATTACCTTTCACGAGGAATGAACATAGATGACTTTGCTCCTAACTTATCGTTTTTCTTTTCAAATGGTATTGATCCTGAGTTCTCGGTTATTGGCAGGGTAGCTCGTATCATCTGGGCAAAAGCCATTAAATACAAATATGGCGGAAACTCTCGTTCTCAAAAATTAAAATACCACATTCAAACATCGGGGCGCTCACTTCATGCTCAGGAAATAGAGTTTAACGATATACGCACTACTTTACAAGCGCTTTATGCCATCTATGATAATTGTAATTCACTACACACCAATGCCTACGACGAGGCCATTACAACTCCAACGGAAGAGTCTGTACGACGGGCACTTGCCATCCAATTGATTATTAATCAAGAATTAGGATTAAATAAGAATCAGAACCCTTTACAAGGATCGTTCATAATTGAAGAACTTACTGAAATTGTAGAAGAAGCGGTCTTATCTGAATTCGACAGACTGAATGAACGAGGTGGAGTATTAGGTGCCATGGAGACCAATTATCAACGAAGTAAAATTCAAGAGGAATCGCTGCATTATGAGCAGATGAAGAACAATGGAAAACTTCCTTTGGTTGGCGTTAATACTTTCCTATCCAAATCAGGATCGGAAACCATTCTACCAAAAGAGGTTATCAGAAGCAGTAATACTGAAAAGGAAAATCAGATTTCAGAATTGGATAAATTTCACCTTAGAAATAAAGATCAAAGCTTAATAGCGCTCGAAAAGCTAAAGGCTGTAGCCATAAACAACGAAAACGTTTTTGCAGAATTAATGGAAACGGTAAAATACTGTTCATTGGGACAGATAACCAAGGCCTTGTATGAAGTTGGTGGGCAATACCGCCGTAATATGTAAGCCTGCTTACAAATACAAAAGAGACAAATCAATATTTCGATCTGTCTCTTTTGCATTTGAGTTATATTATAACTACAGCATCAAGAGTCTACTTTAGTCGATCTTCTACATCACATAGAAAATCTTCAAATTCAATTTCAAACTTGGATAAATCATCCTCAAAAAAGTCTTCCGCGCTAATTTCGCTCCCATCGTTAAATTGCAACAAGAAATTTACGAACCAGTCATTATCATCCATATTAGTATTGGAAGGAAAAGCAATTGCCTTTGCAATAATAGCATTATCGGAAACATAACGCACCTTCATATCAACATGCTTATTAACAGCATCAGCCATACTTTTAGCCCAGATCTCTCCAGTCAACCCAAGCTTTTCGATTAAAGCTAATTCGGTAACAAAACCATTACCTTCAACACTAGCTACCATTTTAATATCTTTTATCTGGATGGATGATTGCCCCTTTCGAATCATCATATACTCACTAGTTCCTGCTATCTCAGCATATAATAAATGCTCAAAAACAACTTCTGAATCATTCAAAAAGGAATAACGCCACTTTGAATGATCGTTAGCATTGACAGCTTCCATCTGAAATGAAAAAGGTAAAGGATTGAAAGTCATAACCACATTCTCAATATCCCCGGAATTAGAAATATCAACATTAATATTGCTCGTGGCCACCAACTCATCCTGCAACTTCATCTCAAAAAATAGACTGCTTATCATTTCAGTTACAATGGTTCCATCTTCAAGTTCTTCTCCCTTTCCAGGAAAATCGCCATCGTAAACTTCAAAATCGTAGATTCTTAAGATCAGATCATTGCTTATCGATTCCTTTGAAGATGGCAACTTATAAATGATTTCCTCGTCAGTCTCACTAACCCTTATAAAATCATTGATTTCAGAATCCCACTCCCAAGTGCCTTTTCCATCTTGCCATAAAGAACTCAAACTCTCTTCTCCATTCCTTGAAATTCCTTCGATTGCCTCGAAGTGATCACAAATAGATTCTTCATTGGCCATTGACATTCCAAGCTCAGCAATTGAATGCACCACTCTTTTGTTAGAGCTATTGGAATTATCAGCCATCATGTCCATCAAACCAGCACTAAGCTTTGCAAATTTCGTATCTGAAAGTTCACCAATATTAGTAAATAATGAATGTCCAGCAGCTTCTAAACGTGCCTTATCCACTTCAGTTCCTAAGGAACTATAGACATCTCCCTCCTCGTTTTTGCTACAAGCCACAAAAACTATTAATAATAGGACAATTAAATTTTTTATCAGGTTGTTCATTTCTCTCCTTTTTACTTATCCATCGAATCTTTCAATTCATTTGGCAAACATTCCCCAATGCTTACACAATGATAAGTTTGACAGTAAAATGCTCTTAAAGCACAATACCATCTGTACTTTCCATTAATATGACAATAGAAAACATCATCACACGTATTTGGTACGATATAAAAACACAAAAGTTTACAGTAATGAACTATTTCGAGCAATTAATTATACTTGTTAATGTAGACCTTGCGCTTTAAATAAACTATCTTTATTAGTTTACGAACATTGATACACCAAAAGGATAAAAGATGAAACGCCGACATTTTATACTCAACACAATATTAGGTGGAGCTGCCATTGGGCTTCATTCATGTAGCAGCAACGAGACTAAAGACGAAGGAAATAGCAAGACAGCTCAGTCATTTGTTCTTGAAGAAATGAATGTACCTGAATTACAAAAACTGATAAAAAATGGCACCTATAGCAGTGAAAAAATTACCCAATTATACATTCAGCGTATTAAGAACATCGACCATGCAGGCATCAACTTAAGATCAGTAATTGAAATAAACCCAGATGCTATTTTAATTGCTCAAGAATTAGATAAAGAACGAGCAGAAGGAAAAACACGAGGTCCATTGCACGGAATCCCTGTTTTGATAAAGGAAAACATAGATACTGGCGATAAACAAATAACATCGGCTGGCTCAGTAGCTTTATCATCGCACAAGGCTAAAACTGATGCCTTCATTGTTGAACAACTCAGAGCTGCGGGCATGGTGCTACTTGGCAAAACCAACCTAAGCGAGTGGGCTAACTTTCGTTCAACGAATTCAAGTAGCGGCTGGAGTAGTCGAGGAGGGCAAACTCGAAACCCATACGTATTAGACCGAACACCATGCGGTTCATCTGCTGGATCGGCAGTTGCCATATCTGCCAATTTAGCACCCTTAGCCATAGGAACAGAAACGGATGGATCGATAGTTTGTCCTTCTGGCATTAATGGTGTGGTGGGCATTAAACCTACAGTTGGATTATGGTCTCGATCGGGCATTATCCCCATATCACACAGTCAGGATACTGCCGGACCAATGGGAAAAAGTGTACTTGACGCTGCCCTATTGTTACAAGCATTAACCGCAAAGGATGAACACGACAAAGCATCCCAAGCCCAGCCAGATGAATTAAATATTTACCTCAACTTTGATAGAAATACCATAAACAGTGCCCGAATAGGTTACATGAAACAATATTCAGCCTTTGACAAAAGGGTGGCTAAAATAATGGATGAAACAATTTCGAAATTGGAGGAAGCAGGGGCTATTATAGTTGACATAGACAATCATGAAGAAGCTAATGAAATAGGTCAATACGAATGGACAGTTTTGCTATACGAGTTTAAAGACGGAATCAATAATTACTTAAAATCACACCCTGAAATACCGATCAATAGCCTGAGTGAATTGATTACATTTAATAAAGAAAACCACAAAGCTGCTATGCCTTGGTTTAGCCAGGAGATTCTTGAAATGGCCAATGAAACAAGTGATTTGAACGACAAAAAATATCTGGAAGCCAAAAAGCTTTGTAAAGAATTAGCACAAGACAAAGGAATTGACAAGCTGATAGAAACGCATCAACTAGATGCCTTGATGGCTCCAACCAATGGCCCAGCCTGGACAATAGACTATGTAAATGGTGACAATTTTAAAGGAGGTAGTTCAACACTAGCGGCTGTATCAGGTTATCCTAGCGTTACCGTTCCTGCTGGCAACATTTTGGGTTTACCAATAGGCGTTTCCTTTTTTGGCAAAGCCTGGACCGAAAGTAGGTTAATCCAAATCGCTCACGTATATGAGCAAGCAAGTAAACAACGAATTGTTCCAACATTCAAAACGAGCCTTCTTGATGAAGAATAAAACAAAACGAAACTATCAAAAAAACAAACTCGCTCATCGAGCGTAGTCGAGATGAAAAAATATTTGAACTAACTTCAATATGTTATCACTTCGACTACGCTCAGTGAACGGTTGTATATAATATTCTATTCGGCTAAATACTCATGAATTCTTTCAGCTGCTTCGCGCCCTTTTGCAATGGCCGTTACTACCAAGCTAGCGCCATTTGAAGCATCACCTGCTGCAAATACCTTTGCTTGACTGGTCTGGTATTTCTCATCAACTTTAATATTTCCCCTTTGATCAAGATCTAAACCAAGTTCGCTTACCAAACCTTCGTGCACAGGGCTTACAAAACCCATGGATAACATTACAATTTCAGCATCTACAATGTGAGCTGTCTCGGGCTTTTCAGACATTTGCCATTGACCATTGTCCCCCTTATTCCATTCCACTTCAACCAACTCAACTTGTTTCAAAACACCATTTTCTCCTATGAAACGTTTAGTATTCAAACTCCACTTTCGCTCACAACCTTCCTGATGCGAAGTGGACGTTTTTAGCACGTTTGGCCAATAAGGCCAAGGATTTCCTTCCGCTCTCTTTGCTGGAGGTTTTGGTAATATTTCAATTTGGGTTACCGACTTCGCTTTCTGGCGTATGGAGGTACCAACACAGTCGCTACCAGTATCACCACCACCAATAACTAAAACATTTTTACCCTTAGCTATTAATCTTTCACCATTTGTAAACTGCTCACCTCTATTTACCTTATTCTGTTGCTTTAAAAAGTCCATTGCAAAATGCACACCTTGCAAATCTCTTCCTTCAACAGGTAAATCACGCGGTTTCATAGCACCGATGGTTAAAACAACAGCATCAAAATCCTTCAATAATTCATCGCCTTTAACATCCTCACCAATGGCCGTATTTATTTTAAAAGTGATTCCTTCCTGCTCAAAAATAGCAAGTCGACGATCAATCACTTTTTTATTCAGCTTGAAATCAGGGATTCCATATCGCAATAAACCACCAATGGCATCGTCCTTTTCGAACACAGTTACTTCATGACCAGCCTGATTCAATAGATCAGCTGCAGAAAGCCCTGCCGGACCTGAGCCAACCACTGCAACTTTCTTACCAGAGCGTTTCTGTGGTATACGCGGAGTAACATAACCCGAATCAAATGCTTTTTCTACAATCGAGGCCTCGTTTTCGCGAATGGTAACGGCTTCTTCATGAATTGCCAAAACACACGATTTCTCGCATGGGCTTGGACAAATACGACCAGTAAACTCTGGAAAACTATTTGTTGAATGCAATATATCACTAGCTAACTTCCATTCTCCCTTATAAACTGCATCTTGCCATTCAGGAATCTTACTCCCAACCGGACAAGCCCAATGGCAAAACGGAATGCCACAATCCATACAACGCGACGCCTGAAGGGTACGATCCTCTTGATTGAGCGTTTGTTCAACTTCACCATAATCATCCACCCGCTCACTTATAGGTCGGTTACCACCTTCTTTACGTGCAATATGCATAAAACCTTTTGGATCAGCCATAATTATCTTTTTTAAAAGAAACCGGGAATGGCTCCTTTGAACCTTCACTCATTCTCATTTCCCGGTTTTCTTTTTTTAATATTCTATTTTTCTATTCTCTAATAAACGGAGCGTCTTCAGTATCACGTAGTTTTTGCTCCAATTCCTTAATTTTTTGCTCTTGCAACACCTTCTTGTATTCAAACGGTATCACCTTCACAAACTTCGGTAAATACTGATTCCAGTTAACCAATATCTCTTGTGCTTTAGAACTATTGGTATGCAACAAATGCTTGTTTAGCATAAACTGTAGTTCTTTTACATCGGCTCCATCTTCCACAGGAGTAAGGTCTACCAAACCCTTATTACAATAATAGTCAAGGTTGTTATCCTCATCGAGCACATAGGCAATACCACCACTCATACCTGCCGCAAAGTTTCTACCTGTTTTACCAAGCACAACAACTCTACCGCCAGTCATGTATTCGCAACAGTGATCGCCCACGCCTTCAACAACGGCATGTGCACCTGAATTACGAACTGCAAATCTTTCTCCAGCAACTCCACGTACATAGATAAATCCAGTAGTGGCACCATACAACACCGTATTACCAATAATGATATTTTCTTCTGGTTTGAAGCTCGAACCATGAGGCGGCACAACAATAATTTTACCGCCCGAAAGACCTTTACCGAGGTAATCATTAGCATCACCTTCGAGACGGAAACTCACCCCTTTAGTAAGAAAAGCTCCGAAACTCTGCCCCGCAGAACCTTTGAAGGTGCAATTGATTGTATTTTTACCCAGACCTTCTTCACCGTAAGCTTTTGATACTTCACCTGAAAGCATGGCACCAACCGTACGATCCACATTTCGAATGTCTCGCGCTAACCACACCTTAGATCCATTTACCAAGGCTGGCTGTGCTTCTTTAATCAAGCTACGATCCAATACCTCCTCAATATCATGATCCTGAACTGATGTATGGTGAATAGGATATTTCTTTCCTTCTTCAGGAAAATAAAGCAATTTACTTAAGTCAACTCCTTTTGACTTCCAGTTTCCTACTTCTTTATTTTGCTCCAATAAATCGCTACGACCAATGATTTCATCCAATGATTTATAACCCATTTCGGCTAAGTACTCACGTACCTCTTCAGCAATAAAATTAAAGAAGTTGACAACATACTTATATCTACCGATGAAGCGCTTACGTAGTTTTTCATCCTGAGTGGCGATACCTGCCGGACAGGTATTTAAATGACACTTACGCATCATAATACAACCCAAGGTAACCAATGCTGAAGTGGCAAAACCAAATTCCTCAGCTCCTAACATGGCCATTTTAACCACATCAAAACCGGTCTTCAACTGTCCATCAGTCTGCAATTTCACACGACCACGGAGATTATTCATCACCAAGGTCTGTTGCGTTTCGGCCAAACCAATTTCAACAGGCAAACCAGCATGTTTGATGGAACTGCTTGGGCTCGCTCCCGTTCCTCCTTCAGTTCCACTTATCACAATTAGATCGGCTTTAGCTTTGGCAACACCTGCCGCTACTGTACCAACACCATTCTCAGAAACCAATTTCACACTAATACGTGCACTTGGATTAGTATTCTTCAAATCATATATCAACTGAGATAAATCTTCAATGGAATAAATATCGTGATGTGGCGGCGGTGATATTAAGGTAATTCCTGGTGTTGAATTACGCAACTTTGCGATAATTTTATCCACCTTAAATCCAGGCAACTGTCCACCTTCACCAGGTTTAGCACCCTGAGCAATTTTAATTTGTAACTCATCAGCATTAACCAGGTAATTGTTGGTTACACCAAATCGTCCACTGGCAATCTGCTTAATGGAGCTACGTGCATCACTATTAAAACGCTGAGCATCTTCACCTCCTTCACCGGTATTGCTTCGTCCGCCAACGGCATTCATAGCTTTTGCCATGGCTTCGTGAGCTTCTTTGGAAATGGAACCATATGACATAGCACCAGTTACAAAACGTTTCATGATTGCCGAAGCCGGTTCCACCTCACTTATATCGATGGACTTACCCTTCTTCAACTTCATCAAACCTCTTATAAATAAAGGTGTTCGATTATCCTGATCTACCCGACTACTATATTCTTTATATTTCGCATAATCGTTTTCGGCAGTTGCCCATTGCAACAAACCAACCGTTTCAGGGTTCCAACCATGCTTCTCACCATATTTGCGGTAAGCAAAACTTCCTTTTGTATCAAATGGATTCTTGTTAAACGTAGGTTGATACGCTTTTGCATGATCCAATTGTATTTCTTTAGCTATCTCGTCGAAACTTACACCGCCGATTTTAGTTGGTGTACCCACGAAACACTTATTAATTACTTCACTTGAAATACCAATGGCCTCAAAAATCTGAGCTCCATGATAACTTCGAAGTGTACTAATTCCCATTTTAGAGAAAATCTTAAGTAGTCCTTTATCAACCGCCTTAATATAATTTTCGCGCGCAACTCCGTATTCGAGATCAACACTTCCATTTTTCACCATCTCGTCAATGGCTGCGAAACAAACGTAAGGATTAATTACACTAGCACCATAACCTAGCAATAGTGCGAAATGCATCACTTCACGCGCTTCACCAGTTTCAACAATTAAACCAACCTGCGTACGTTTTCTGGCTTTTATTAAATGGTGGTGTGTAGCAGAAACTGCTAACAAAGAAGGGACTGATGCGAAATCAGCATCAATATCTCTATCGCTTAATATGATATAGTTATTACCATCATCAACCGCTTTCTCAGCTGCAGCACAAATGGAATCAATCGCCTTTTGTAACCCTTGACTTCCCTCGCTCACACGATATACCATAGGAATAGACACATGCGTAAATTCTTCACGCTTGAAATCCTTTATTTTTCCAAGGTCCGTATTGGTCATGATTGGACTTTCGAACTTAATCGATCGACATTGCGATGGCTCTTCGCTCAACAGATTTTTCGAAACGGAACCAATGTAATTGGTCAATGCCATTACCAATCCCTCGCGAATTGGATCAATTGGCGGGTTGGTAACCTGAGCAAATAATTGTCGGAAATAAGAAAACAAACGCTGTGGCTTATCCGACAAAACTGCAATTGGCGTATCGTTACCCATGGAGCCAATTGGCTCACCACCAGTTACAGCCATAGGTTTTATAATCTGATCGAAATCTTCCTTATTGTATCCAAATGCCTTTAGATAAGAACTGTATTTATCACCCAAATCAGAAGGCACACGGTGTTGCACTTCTATTTCGCGCATCCTAATACGGTTCTCTTTTAACCAATTAGAATAAGGGTGACGCTTTGAGAGTTGCGACTTTATTTCTTCATCAGGTATAATAATACCTAACTGAGTATCAACTAACAAAAGCTTTCCAGGCTTTAAACGGCCTTTCTCTTTGATCTCTTCGGCAGGGAACGTTTGAACTCCCACTTCCGATCCCATTACGATCATATCATCTTTGGTAATGACATAACGCGATGGACGTAAACCATTCCTATCTAAAGTACCACCAATATAGCGACCATCAGAAAACACAATTGAAGCTGGACCATCCCATGGCTCCATTATTGTAGAGTGATACTCGTAATAGGCCTTTAGACTTTTCGGGATTGGATTCTTACTATTCCACGATTCCGGAATCATCATACTCAATGCGTGTGGCAATGAGCGACCTGTCAAGAATAAGAATTCCAGCACATTATCAAGCGATGCTGAGTCGCTCATGTTTGGCTCAACAACAGGGAAAAGTTTCTTCAAATCATCGCCAAATAAATCTGACTCCAAAAGACTCTCGCGAGCTTCCATCCAAAGACGATTACCTTTAATGGTATTAATCTCACCATTGTGCGCCATAATACGGAAAGGCTGTGCCAAATCCCACGTTGGGAAAGTATTGGTACTAAATCGTGAGTGCACCAATGAAATAGCACTCTTAACACGTGCATCCTTTAAATCAAGATAATATTCTCCTAATTGATCAGGAGTAAGCATACCTTTATATATAAATATCTTTGAAGAGAAGCTTGGCAAATAAAAAGCCTCCTTTTCAACAAGGTCTGATTGACGAATTGTATTTTCGGCTTGCTTACGCGCTAAATATAATCTACGCTCCAATGCATCCTGCTCATAATTGCCTTTCACAAAAATCTGACGAATACATGGTTCTGTCTGGCGGGCAATTTCTCCAATCACATCGCTATCAACAGGAACATCGCGATAACCAATCAACTCCAATCCTTCACTTAACACGTACTTATCCAGTACTTCAAGGCATTTGTGAGCCTCTTTTTCATCTCTTGGTAAAAACACCAAACCCGTTCCGTACTTACCACTTTCTGGTAAATTAAATCCACATGTTTGAAAAAACTCATGCGGAACCTGCATTAAAATACCTGCACCATCTCCTGATTTATTATCCGAGCTCTCCGCTCCACGGTGGGTCATATTACTTAATACCTCAAGACCACGCATTACAATATCATTCGTTTTCTGACCTTTAATATTAGCCACAAAACCAATTCCACAATTGTCGTGTTCATTCGCTGGGTCATACAAACCCTGAGGTAAGGGAAATCTTTTCTGCATCATACTATCATCATTATGGAGAGTTACTCTACTACATATACCTAATAAGGTATCCTAATCTACCACAGTCCTAAATTACATCTCCTCTTACATTTAGAAAGTTAATCGGACTTATTATTGAATAATCGTAAGCAAAAGTAATAATAACAATAGCAAATTCCAATTTATTAACACTTTCGTCATGTCATTTTATGACATTTAGCATGTTTTATTACACGAATGGAAGTTCTCGTATCATTTACGAACCAAGACTATACAAAGAAAATACCTCAAAAAATTCATTTTAGAAATAAAATGAAATCATCTGCAAAGCCTATCAATGATAATTCTCCACAATAAATAATCAGTACCCCCATAATTTCACCCCTCTATTTAAATAAAAGCACAATTACACAAAATACACCCTATTCTGAAAGGGGTTAAAAGTTATATTTTTATATTTTTTCAATATTTACCCCTTAAATATTTGGGGGTCTAAAATAAAATACGATATATTTGCACAGCACCCCCTCAAAAAAAGAGAGGGTCGAAATAAAAAAGCACTTTTTAAAAGTTGACACCCCCAATCAACAAGGAGCAAAAGCAAACATTAACAAATTAACCACACTCGCATGAAAAAGATTTTATTGATTTTGGGATTAGGCGTGTCCTTTCTGTCAAACGCTCAGGAGGAGAAAAAAAGTAGTTTTGATGTTTCCGCTGATTTAGTATCGCGTTATGTTTTTAGAGGTGTTGATTTTGGTAACTCACCAGGAATCCAACCAACAATTGAGTTTTCTAGCGGCGGATTTTCAGCTGGAGCTTGGGGCTCATATGCTTTTTCAAACTCATCAGCAGGTGCCGATGCCTTCCAGGAAGCAGACATTTATGCCTCATATGGCTTTGATTTCGGATTAAGTCTGGGCATAACAGATTATTATTACCCAGGTAGCAGCTGGTTTGAACTCGATGATGAAATATCAAGTCATGCAATTGAATTAAACCTGGGTTACGAAACAGGCGCTTTTAGTTTCGCTGCCAATTATGCCCTTAACGACTCCAGAGCTGGAGCCGGCGAACAGGATGGCGTAATGTATTTTGAAGCAGGTTATGCTTTTGGCTCATTCAACGCCTTTATTGGAGGTGGTGACGGATGGCATGTATCTACAGGAGAAAAAGGAGATTACCAAGTTGTTAATATGGGGGTTGGAACAGAAAAAGAAATTAAAATATCAGACACATTTTCTATCCCAATGTTTGGACAAGTTATCGTTAATCCTAATAGCGAGCAATACCACATTGTCGTTGGAATATCATTATAAAAATATCATCAATCCAAATCTTGAAGTAAAAGAGCATCCTGGATTACAAACATAAATCTACAACTACACCTTTATCGCCACCATGGGTGCTCTTTACTTTAAAATTTAACATTAAACAAAACAACGTTATGAAAAAAATCGAAGCCATTATCCGCTTATCACGTTTTGAAGCGGTAAAAAAAGCCTTGGAAGAACAGGACATTACATTTTTCTCATACTGGGATGTAAGAGGAACTGGTGTGGCCCGAGAAGGTCATTTATATAGAGGAACCCTCTACGACACAAGCATTATCGAACGTCGCATATTATCGATCATTGTTCGTGATGAAAATATGGATAAGACTATTCAAACCATAATTACATCTGCCAAAACCGGAGAAATAGGTGACGGCCGCATATTCGTTTCTGACATGGCCGACACCTATAGGATCAGGACTGGTGAATCGGGACCCGAAACACTTTACGAGAAGTAATTAATTCAGACTGAAAAGAAATTTAAAACAAGAAATTATGGACGCAAATAGCGCTTTAGATATTTTATGGGTCTTACTGGCAGGTATATTAGTCTTTTTTATGCAGGCTGGATTCGCCATGGTAGAAGCAGGTTTTACACGAGCCAAAAATGTAGGTAACATTATTATGAAGAACTTCATGGACTTTTCAATTGGTTCATTATTGTTCTGGATAATTGGATATAGTATGATGTACGGAGGAGAAGGTGCTTTCTTCGGTGCATTTGATTTCTTTTACAACGACGGTACTGACTTACACAATTTATTCTTTCAAACCGTATTTGCAGCTACTGCGGCTACAATTGTTTCAGGAGCCATGGCTGAAAGAACCAAGTTTAGTACCTATTTAGTTTTCTCAATTTTCATCACTGTTGTTATTTATCCAATCTCGGGTCACTGGGTATGGGGTGGTGGCTGGTTAAGCGATCTTGGTTTCCACGATTTCGCAGGATCAACCGTAGTTCACTCTGTTGGTGGCTGGGCTGCCCTTGCTGGCGCTTGGACCATTGGTCCCCGAATTGGTAAATACAACGGTAAAACCAATGCCATCCCTGGACACAACATGGTATTGGGTGCATTAGGCGTATTTATTCTTTGGTTAGGATGGTTTGGATTTAACCCTGGATCGCAATTAGCCATAAGTGGCGACAATGCCTATTCAGTAGCATTAATTGTAATCACTACAAATCTTGCAGCCGCAGCGGGCGCTGTAACAACCATGTTTGTAACATGGATTCGCTACGGCAAACCTGATTTATCAATGACCTTAAATGGTGCCTTAGCAGGGTTAGTAGGGATTACTGCAGGCTGTGATATCGTCTCTCCTGCAGGAGCTGTTGCCATTGGAGCAATTGCTGGTTTGGTTGTTGTTTTCTCAATCGAATTTATCGATCAAAAACTAAAAATAGATGATCCAGTTGGTGCCATTTCAGTACACGGCGTTGTTGGTGCTGTAGGTACACTAATGGTAGGCTTCTTTGCTACCGAAGGTGGTGTCTTCTATGGAGGAGGCTTTGCCTTACTTGGCACTCAAGCTATTGGTGTAGCGGCCATTGGTGCATGGGCATTCGGTCTTGGACTAATTTTATTCAAAACCCTTAAAGCCACAATGGGACTTCGCGTATCAGAACAAGAAGAACGTGAAGGATTGGATATCCATGAGCATGGACAAAGCTCATACAACTATTAGATGTTGCGTTGTTTTACTACATAGAAAGTGAAATGGCCGAATCAAACGTGATTAGGCCATTTCTATTTTATCCAAAAAATTCGTCATGAATTGCACCTATGGCCTTATCCTGATCAGATGCATCAACAATAAAATAACTTGCTACCGCAGATGCTCCAGATACAATCATCTTAACATTCACATCCTGACGAGCCAAAGCCATGAATAAACGACCTGATATACCCGGCTTGTCAAGTAAGCCCTGCCCAACAACAGCAATGGTAGAAATCTGCTCTTCCACGACCAACTCAGTTATAGCAGATAACTCCAACTCTTCTACAATACGATAAGCTTTTTTAATATCACTAACTGAAAGCATCAGGTTAATTACAATTTGCGATGTAATAACTGACTTAATATTTATTCCTGCCTTATCCAGAGCTACCGTTACTTTGGCTAAAACCCCGCGCTTTAATCCAACACCTGCACCTCGTAACTTAAGGATACAAAAATCATTACTATAGGTAACACTCTTAATAATGGCATCGGTCACCTCTTCGGTTCCGCACACCACAGTACGAGGCTCAATCACCCCACTAAAGGCATCAATATTTCCAATATTTATTGGAATATTTAATCGCTTAAGCGGCTCAACAGTACGCGGATGCAGTATGCCTGCACCAAAATAAGATAACTCAGCGGCTTCGGCATAACTTAAAGACTTCAAGCGACGTGGCGCGTTAACCAGTTTTGGATCGGCACTCATAAAGCCATCCACATCTTTCCACACATCTAAAGATTCAGCCTCGAGGCAGCGCGCCAAAGCAGCGGCTGAATAATCGCTACCTCCTCTTCCTAATAAAGTAACTTTACCCTTTGGCGATACACCATAAAACCCTGGCACCACATAAACCTTATCTTCTCCCAAACGTTTCTGCACATGCTCCGATGCAACCTTATAATCAACCGTTGCATTACCAAACTCACCATCAGTTACCAAAGGCATTTCTTCGGGCAAAGCCTCTTCTGCTTCTATTCCGTTAGCTTGTAGAATTGATGTCAAAACCAAAGAACTCAAACGCTCGCCGTAACTCAACACAACATCTTCAACAAACTCAGGCACATCACCAATATAATGAACACCAGTTAAATATCTACTTAATTCTCCGATACGCTCCTCAACCAATCGCATGGTTTTCTCTTGCCAATGCTTTTCCTCAAAATTTTCAAGAATGGCTTCTTCTTTTAATTCACGTAAAAAACGCGTTAAAGTATTTATATAAGATTCATCTTTTTTTACTTCTGCAAGCGAAGTAATTAAATGATTTGTAATGCCATAAAATGCTGAAACAACAATGACCATTGGACGATTATAAGCTTTTATAACGCCAACTAATTTTTGAATATCTTCTTTCTTCTTAAGGTTTGAACCGCCAAATTTGGCTACAACTTTCTTCATGGTGTATAAAATATACCGGACTATGCCGAAACGAATAATAAATTTTAATGATGCATATTCAAATGCAATAAACGGAGGTAATCATTATAGAAGCCACAAGGGCATTCGAAAACATTGTTGAAGTAAAATCATATAATTGGTTTAAATTCATCATCTTCCTTTCGGAATCAGGTTTTGGCACCTGCCGTTTTGGTGGTTGCCAGAAGTTCATAGAGCCTGTCTCTCCCTTCTTCTTAATAAACTCAAACGCTTTTTGCACAAATACAAAAAGCTGCACAAAACTAAGTGAAGCAATTTTAATAAACAAATGAGAGCTTAAATTGAAAAGCTGATTTTACTCAAATAGAAATGCTATGCGAAATTATCAACATCCAGCATCTTCATTAAATCGTCGTAAACAAACTCATAATCCAATATGCTTTTCACTTTATCATTACTTACAATTTTGTAAGGTATGGTGAGATTAGAAGCATCAAATACTGGTGCAGGATTACCCTTAATCGAAGTCGCTTTGCTATAGAAATCTTCTTTTTTAGGATGCGTAGATGCACAGCCGTTAAAAACATTTCCCCATATTTCCTTATCAATGACAGTTTTAATAATTCCTATACAGTCATCAAGATGAATGAGGTTAATGGGCACCTTCGCTCCTTTAACAATTCGACCTTTGCCAAAGAATCCACCAGGATGCCGCTCTGGCCCAATTAATCCAGCAAAGCGCACAACTGTTACATCAATATTTCTAAGGCTCTGAAAAAGACGCTCAATGACTAACATACGATTGGCATCACCATCCATAGAATCAGTATCTTCCTCTTTAACAACTGAATTCGTATTTTCATACACAGATGTTGAACTAACCAGCACTAGCTTTTTTACTCCTGAAAAAGATAAGGCATTAATAAGTGCAGCATATGAATCAGTCTGAGCAAGACCTTTGCTAGGCGGCACATTAACGATTAAGTACTCCGAATCAAGAAAATCAGCAAACTCATTCTTCCCAATAGCTTCACCCAACTGTAATACGTAAGGTTTAATGTTGTTGGCTTCTAATAAGCTTTGCTTTTCAGGACTTGTGGTTGATCCCTTAACATACCAGCCACCCTTATTCAAAGCTTTTGCCAAAGGAAAACCTAACCACCCGCAACCTAGTACACTAATCACTTTTTGATTCATTCCTGTATTTAAAATTCAACTCTAATTAGAAGCATCTACTCCCATCTTTGTTCAATAGCGATCCATACATGAGTTGTGCAAATTTCGCTTAAAACGCTCTGGCTTTTCCAATTCCTCATAAAAATCCTCAACAAATTTAAAGACACGCTTTCTTTGCTTCAGCTCAAGATATTCAAACTCATTAATCGTTTTTAACATCTGCTCTTTAACTTTTAAAAAATCTTCTATTAGTACATCGTAGTTGGTATCAAATGTCCGACATCTTCCGGTAAAATCACGTTCAGTTACTCGCTCTGCTTCGGACCATTCCGATGGCAAGGCATAACTTGTATTAATCAAACCTGCATGGTCAAAATCGTAAGGCACAGGCACAACCTCCTCTTTTCTATGATTCTTAATCTTCAGAAACTTTATATTGTGTCCACTTTTAATCCGCCAATCCGTATTTCCAATCATGTACATAAAAATAGCAACCCGATCGGCTTCCAATTCATTAATTTCAGCATCATTAAAATACTTCCCTTCAATCTCTATTACATCAGTGCGCTCACAGAATACATCCATTGGCTCAATAAGAAATCCCAATTGATCCACATTGCGTTCTCGTTTTCCAGTATCACGATATTCTATATCAGCCATCCTAACCCTTAAGCTATAAGGACTTATCAAAGCATACAACTTATAAATCAGGTATTCTTTTAACACATAATCCCTATAGGTATCAGAATCGTAACAGTGCGACACCAACTTAACCTTTACATATTTACCATCATCTACAATCAAGGTATCAGGCTTGAAATTCAACATCAATGGAGGAAAACCACAATTCATTTTACGGTAATAACCACGTGGCTTAAGCCTCAATTCGCGTTCAAATGCATCTTTTTTTGAAAAACGAATAGAAATTAAGGCAGGAATATAATTCTCATCTTCCTTATTTTTTAATAAAGATGTAAAATCAGCACTTAATTTTATTTGAAGTTTTTCTTCTCCTTCAAATAAACTATTGCGACCAGTCTCCTTTTCTACCTGCGCCAAAGAGCTCACAGCAAACGATGTAAGCCCAAATAACATTATTATTAAAATTCGCCACCCCATACTTTCGTCTTTCTAGTCACTATTAAAATATTGCATAATTTATAAAATTATAAGCAGAAGAAAAATACATCTTGATTTTGGTCAATATTCTTAGTAGTTTGAAGTATCTAAAGAGAATTACTATGTACAGATTCGCTATTGACAATCAGGAAGAGTTAAGAGACGGTATATCTCGCGTATTGAATGAACAATATTCGCACATCGAAGAACAGATAAAGATTACTGATAACATTGATATAAGTGTCCACGAAATTCGAAAAACCTTAAAACGTGTACGCGGCGTTTTGCGCTTAATCCGCTATGACATTGGTGAGGAGTTATATCACATTGAAAATGTTAAGTGTAGAGAATTAGCTAGGCTCTTATCCAAAATACGAGACTTACATGTTATCATATCCTACTTGGCGGAATGTTTCGAAGCAGAAGAAATAAAGGTTAATGAAGGCAGCTTTATTAAATTTATCGACCATCTTAATACACAAAAAGAGTTGGCCTTGCAAAAGATAGTTGACAACAATGTGTTTCAACACATCAGCGATAAAGCAAGTGATTCGAAAAAAGCTATCGAAAATTATCCATTAAATAACTTGGGGCCACATACAATACAAGAAGGTGTTACAAAGGTGTATCAACAATGCCTAGGAAAGATGGAGGAATCTCAGCTTAACCTTGACGATCATTCAACTCATCAACTACGTAAAAAAGTAAAGTATCTTTTAAATCAAATGCTTTTGATGCAAGAAGTTTGGCCCGACTATTTTGTACATTATTCTTCTTCCTTAAAAACAGTTTCTGATTTACTGGGCGATGATCATAACCTGGCAGAAACAGTGGCCATAATCCAAGAATGTCCTGACACCATATTAATTCAGGAAGAAAAAGACAAGATGATTAAAAGCATCAATAACGAAAAGTCACAAATACATGATGACGTATGGCCACTCTTGGGGAAAATATTTACAGAAGAACCTGAAGCATTTGTAAAAAGAATAAAATCGTATTGGTTAATTAGCCGAGAGTAAAAATAGGAGGAAGCATTGTAACTTCCTCCAAGGTTAACTATTAGGAATCAAGCGCCTGTTTTTCATCCGAAACATTGGCGTTTTTTATTTTCGAAGAAGCTTTCATTATAAAACCGAGTGCAACAAACAAACCTACATTACCTGCTAAGAAGGCAAAATCGTTTAATTGCAGAAGTACAAATAAGAAAGTATACAGTACTACTAGTAGTAAAAATATCCAGAATGATTGTTGGCGATCACCAAGTATACCATACGAATAGAGAGTTACCATTAAAATGATACTTGTCGACGCCACCACGTAGGCCCAGGTAAAACCAATGTGCTCACTCAAGGCTGTGAGGATAGAAAAAAACAATACCAAAGCCAAACCCACCAACAAGTATTGCAAAATTTGGATCGTCTTCTTTTTAACCAATTCAATAAAGAGAAACACCAATAAAGTAAGGCAGATGATAAGAATTCCATATTTAGCTGATCTAAGTGATTTTTGATAATGATTGACAGGCACATATAATTCTACACCTAACTGATGTTCGTAAACCTTATGACGACTTCCTACCCAATACTGCGGGAAATTTCGGTTTAAATGTGTAATGGTCCAGTTTGCAGTGAATCCATCGACGTTCACATCGTGTGTAGTTGGCAAAAATGAGCCATTAAAACTAGGATCTTTCCAATCTGATTGAAGCGTTATACTGCTCTTTTTTCCAAGTGGATTAAACGATAAGGTTTTGGCTCCACTCAAATTTAAAATAATTGAAAAGGGGCGGTCGTCATTTAAACTTTCAACATCAATAGGGCATGCTAATGACATGCCTGAAGTACTTAAATCGCGTGTAATTAATCCTGCCTCAGGCTCACTCATCTCACCATTCCACGAGAAACTAACTTTTCCTTTAATACCTCTATTATCTGCAACCGCCATTGTAACATAGGCACCTTGCCAATCAATTTCATCAGCATCGTGAACCATCTTATGCAGATTACTAAATTTCCCGGAAATATTCAGATTAGCATTATAAACAGGCGTTTCGTAAATGCCTCGTTTACGCAATTCTGTTTCAATATTACCGTTCACATCCAAATCCTCTGGCATGATGTGTAACCACTTTTTAATCTGACTTACCTCATTGTCCTTATCTTTTACATTGTAAAAAACAGGAACGTGCATGGTTGGCCCCGAAACAACTTGTGGGCCGCCCCACTGCTCCATTATTTCTAATTCAACCTGCTCATCCGTCACTTCCCGTTCACGAATAACAGATTTAACCATTCCCAACGGAATAAGTAAAATCAATACCAATAAACCAATTAGTAACATTTTAAATGTTATGGTCTGATACCATTTTTCATCATCAAGCATAATATTAAGTTTAGTCATATCTAATAAATTAAAAGTACTTTGAAATACAAAGTATATATGTAAAAAAAATAGCTACTCAGCGTTCAATAATTTTTCTAATGCCGACAAATGTTTCCTAAACGATAATTTACCAAGCTCACTAGCGCTGTAAGTTGTATTAGGTTTTTTCCCAATAAACTGTTTACTCACAATAATCAATTCATTTTTTTCAAGCGCTTTCAAATGACTAGCAAGGTTCCCATCTGTAACTCCCAGCAGCTCTTTTAAGGCATTAAAATCGAGCACATCATTCACCATTAAAGCCGACATAATGCCCAACCTTACCCGATTTTCAAACTGCTTATTTAATCCTTCTATAATGCTTTTCATATGATTATACGTTCATTCTATTGCCATATGGAACTCGCCTGAAAAATAACCATTTCCTGTATGAGTACTTTACACATGGCTCGTTTCATCGATCGTATTTAAGGTACATGCTTACCCCGTAAACAATGTGAAATACACCAAAGCCCAAGGTCCAAAATACTAAGCCATAGTTTAAAAACACACCTGCTAACAAACCAAGGCCAATCTCGGTATAACCCAAGTATTGAATATCGCGCAAGGTATAGCGCGAGGCCATTAATAAAGCCAAGCCATAAAATATTAGCATCACCGATGCCACCAAACGAATATTTTCGTGGTAAATCAATATCAAACTAAAAACACCACCAATAAACAATACAAAGCAAAGATTCCAAGCTACTTTACGCGTACTTGCAGTCCAAAAAGGAAGCGACGATTTACGCGATTTTCGCCAGCTAAACAACCAAGCTAATGAAACGGCCAAAACAAATACAACAGCAGCTAACAACATTAAACCAAATCGAATCTGATTGGTATCCGCATTTTTCAAGCCATTCATATATTCATCGTAGGTATTGGTTCCGCCATCGAGCACAAACCAATAGGCCAAAGCAGCGCCAATGATTGCAACAACTCCAGCCGCAACCCCTGACAAACCACTTAATGATAAAAACTTAGATGAATCCTCCATCATCTTTCGGATGGCCTTAATGTCTTGAATTGACGCTTCTTTTTCTTTCATTTCATAGTACTTTGCAATTCAAAGTAAATGCTTTTATTTCAAATATTCAAATTCTTCTTAAAACTTTTCGGCATTAGTGCTGTTTAATTTCAAAACATAAAATATATGTACACAGGTTTACTTCACGCACATAGCGGTTTCAGATATATCGCACTAATTTTAATTCTTGCGGTTATTATACAAAGCTTTATAGGGTGGCAACGAGAACGCAAATTTTCGAATGCCCACAGAAAATTATCCTCTGTCTCGATGATAATTCTCCACATTCAATTGATTATTGGATTTGTTCTATTTGTTATCAGTTCAAAAGTAATGTTTGATCCAATAATGATGAAAAACACTTTACTTCGCTTTTTCACAATGGAACATCCTCTCTTAATGCTCATTGCAATTATAATTATTACAATTGGCCATAGCAAATCGAAAGCATTTAGCAACTTCCATAGTCATAAGCGACTATTCTGGAGTAACCTCATTGGTCTCCTAATTATTATAGCATCTATACCATGGCCATTTAGAGCCGAATTGGGAGCAGGCTGGTTTTAAACTACAAGCTCAAAATATAATATTTAGCACAATCAATTCTTCTTTGATTGTGCTTTTTTATTGTAGCACCAAAAAGCCTATCTTCACACTTCGAAATAAAACACATTAAATACCAAACCTATGATATTTTTAGAAGCAAGGCAGGTTGTTAAGCAATATGCCAATCATTTGGCTCTTAACAACGTCAGTTTGCAGGTTCCTGAAGGAAGCATCTACGGACTTTTAGGGCCTAATGGAGCTGGTAAAACCACTCTTATACGAATAATCAATCAAATTACTGGCCCCGATTCTGGTGAAGTCTTACTCAATGGACGTAAACTTCAAGCCGACGATGTACATCGCATCGGATACCTTCCTGAAGAAAGAGGTTTATACAAAAAAATGAAAGTTGGTGAACAAGCTGTTTACCTTGCACGACTTAAAGGTCTATCGCGAAATGATGCCATTAAAAAATTAAAATTTTGGTTCGAAAAGTTTGAGATTCAAGCTTGGTGGGATAAAAAAGTTGAAGAGCTTTCGAAAGGTATGCAACAGAAAATACAGTTCGTTGTAACAGTATTACACGAACCTAAATTATTGATATTTGATGAACCTTTCAGTGGTTTTGATCCTATCAATGCTAATATACTAAAGCAGGAAATCTTAAGTCTGAAAGAGCAAGGCGCTACCATTCTTTTTAGTACACATAACATGGGATCGGTTGAGGAATTATGCGACCACATTACACTTATCAATCAATCGCAAGCAATTCTTAGTGGCGAAGTTCATGACATACGCCAGCAATACAAGGACAATTTAATTAAGGTTGATTATTCGGGCGAACAAAACCTTATCGAGCAACACCTTGACGACAAGTATATAATAGAAAGTATTTCGCCTAACCATCATCAAAACACCGCCTTCGTAAAAATGTCTTCTGACGGATCGGTAAATAATATGATTGGTCAATTATTAAATCATGTTGAAATACATGGTCTGCAAGAAGTACTTCCTACGATGAATGACATATTCATTAAAGTAGTTGAGCAAAGTAACCAGTCTAAATCCGAAAATCGCTAATTATGAATAAAATATCACTCATCATAAAAAGAGAATACATTACAAGGGTCAAAAAAAAGAGCTTTGTAATCATGAGTATAGTTGGTCCATTATTGTTTTCATTAATGATAATATTACCAACATGGTTCGCTTCGATGGACAATACAGAAGAAATGAATATTGCTGTTGTTGACCAAACTAACAAATACGACCAACAGATTGAAGATACCGAATACATTAAATTTCTCTGGTTAAAATCATCTAATAAAGAAACTTTAAGCACTGAATACAAAGAACAAGGATACGATGCTTACATCGTTATACACGACGATCTACTTAAAACACCTGACGCCATTAACATCTATTCTGATGCGCAAATCACGATGGATGTAAAAAGGCATATCTCACGAAATCTTGAAGATTTTTTGGAGAAAGAGAAATTAGAAAGTTATCAGATTGATGGCTTAGATGCTATTATTGAAGATGTTCACAATGTAGATATAGACATTAAAACAATTAAACTTGGTGATGATGGTTCTGAAAAAGAAAGCTCCACTGAAATCACTATGGTTTTCGGTATCATATTCGCTTTAATGGTATATATGTTTGTCCTCATGTACGGCACGCAGGTTATGCGTGGGGTAATGGAAGAAAAAACCAATCGAATTGTTGAAGTGATTATTTCATCTGTAAAACCGTTTCAACTGATGATGGGTAAGATTATTGGAATTGCCATGGTGGCGCTAACGCAATTTCTTATATGGGTTATCCTTTCATTTGGTGTTGCAAGCGTTCTATCTTCAGTTTTTTTAGATGGGGCAATGCCACAAAATAGCCAGGTTGAAATGGTGCAAGGCATGAATACGGAAATGGATCAAGCGCAAACAACTGAGTTTGCTGATTCACTTACTAAAGTGTTCGAAAAAATTGACCTATCAACTCTAGTTTATAGTTTATTTGCCTTCATGTATTTATTTATTGGAGGGTATTTATTATATGCCAGTTTATTTGCGGCAATTGGTGCTGCGGTAGATAGTGAAACCGATTCACAACAGTTTGTTCTACCTATCATTATGCCACTCATACTATCCATGTATGTTGTTATGGGTGTTTTCAAAAACCCGGGCAGTGATTTGGCCTTTTGGTTTTCAATGATTCCATTTACATCTCCTGTTGTAATGATGGCGCGCATCCCGTTTGAACCACCTTTGTGGGAAGTTATACTTTCGATGGTGATATTAACTGCTTCATTTATTTTCACAACCTGGTTTGCTGGTCGCATTTATCGAGTAGGTATATTAATGTATGGTAAAAAGATATCGTACAAGGAACTGTGGAAATGGTTTAGATATTCTTCGAAATAAAAATATATTGAAAGCCGGCTCGCCCGGCTTTTTTAAACTTCATTTTCGTAATTTAGCCACAAAGAGGAGAAACATGCGAATTGCAATAATTGATTTAGGTACCAATACCATTAACCTTCTAATTGTTGAGCAAAATGGTTCAGATACTTACAATATACTTCACGAGAGTAAATACCCAGCTAAATTAGGAAAGGGTGGAATAAACGATCGTACTATTTTACCAGAAGCCATGGAACGAGGGATTGATGCCTTAAAAACACATCAAGCCACCATGCAGCCTTACCAGATCTCAAAAACCATTTGCATTGCAACAGCTGCCATACGTAGTGCCAAAAATGGTGGTGATTTTGTAAAAAAGGCCAAAGAAGAGTGCGGGTTAGATATTAATGTGGTTGACGGGCAAAAGGAAGCTCAACTCATTTTTGATGGTGTAAAACAAGTTATCCCCATCGGAGACGAAAGAATCATGATATTAGATATAGGTGGTGGTTCAAACGAGTTTATCATTGCCAATAAAGATGGTGTTATTTGGAAACACAGCTTTGATTTGGGTATTGCACGTCTATTAGATCGTTTTCAACCATCTGATCCAATCACTGAAATAGAAATTGAAGATGTAGAAAATTACATAAAAGAAGAACTTCAGCTTTTATACGATGCATTCAAGAAATACCCTTGCGATACTTTGATAGGCTCTTCCGGATCGTTTGATACTATTTCCGGAATGATAGCGGCCATTCATCATCCACACCTTGATATGAAAAAGGTTTTAACTTACCATGTTCCTTTGGAGTATGTTCATGAATTGCACAACATCTTTTTGAAGTCGACTCATGAGCAGCGCGAACAAATGGAACGCATGGATCTACACCGTGTCGAAATGATTGTATTGGCAAGTATTTTCATTAACTTCATCGTTCGTGAATTCAATATTAAAAACTTCTGGCAGTGCTCATTTGCACTAAAAGAAGGAACGATTTATCAAACATTACGCAACCAGTTATAAAATTCAAGCATGGCAAAAATATTAGTCATTGATGACCAACGAAGCATAAGAAATACGCTTAAAGATATTCTCGAATACGAGAAACACGAAGTTGAATTGGCTGAGAATGGTGAGGACGCCTTAGAAATGTACAATGCCAATAAATACGATGTAGTTTTGTGCGACATAAAAATGCCTAATATGGATGGCATGGAAGTGCTTGATAAATTGGTCAGTCACAATAACGATGCTCCCATTATCATGATCTCCGGCCATGGCAATATCGACACTGCTGTTGAAGCTATCAAAAAAGGGGCTTACGATTTTATTGAGAAACCACTTGATCTTAATCGTCTATTAGTAACCATACGCAATGCCATTGAGAAAAAGGATTTAGTTGCTGAAACAAAGGTATTAAAACGTAAGGTAAGCAAGACCTACGATATGATTGGCGAGTCGGAACCAATTGCCAAGGTAAAAGAGATGATTGACAAGGTTGCACCTACCGATGCACGTGTGCTTATAACCGGAGGAAACGGCACTGGTAAGGAATTAGTGGCTCGTTGGTTACACGAAAAAAGCAATCGAGCTGGCAATCCTTTCATCGAAGTTAATTGCGCAGCCATTCCATCCGAATTGATCGAGAGTGAGTTATTTGGCCATGAAAAAGGAGCCTTTACATCGGCACATAAGCAGCGCAAGGGCAAGTTTGAACAAGCCAACGGAGGTACTATCTTTTTAGATGAAATTGGTGATATGAGCTTAACTGCTCAAGCCAAAGTACTCAGAGCGCTTCAAGAAAATATTATTAGTCGCGTAGGAAGCGATAAAGACATAAAGGTGAATGTTCGTGTATTAGCAGCGACCAATAAAAGTTTGAAAGATGAAATCGCTGACAGTAAGTTCAGGGAAGATTTATACCATCGCTTAAGTGTCATCTTAATTCATGTCCCTGCATTAAACGATCGCAAAGAGGATATTCCATTATTAACCAAACACTTTAATGAAATAATCTGTGCAGAGCAAGGCATGCCTCAAAAAACCTTTACAGATGACGCCATTGCCGAACTTAAAGCAATAAACTGGACTGGTAACATTCGAGAATTCCGAAATGTTATTGAACGTCTTATCATACTTGGTCAAGATAATATTGAAGGTGATGATGTAAAATCATACGCGCGGCCACTTGCTTAAAAAGGCATCTTATGAGGATTGAACAAGATTTTATAGGAGAACTAGAATTACCTGACGATGCCTTGTATGGTATCCATTCACTGCGAGCTAAAGAAAACTTCCCTAATAGTACTGCATTTCAATTGGAATGGTACAAGGCTATGGGACAAGTTAAACTGGCTTGCTATAACACCTATGCAAAATTTAAGCTTGCTGCAGAGCAAAAATTAGAATCTGCGAAGCTTCCAATTCAATTCTTCAGTGATGAGCTTATTGAAGCACTGAGCATTGCTGCCTCTGAAATATCAGAAGGGAAACACTTCGAACAGATGATTGTACCAGCCATACAAGGTGGTGCTGGTACTTCAATCAACATGAATGTGAACGAAATAATTAGCAACCTGGCACTACTTAAGCTTGGTGATAAACCAGGCAACTACCAATTGGTTGATCCTTTTGAGCATGCTAATATTTTTCAATCCACTAACGATGTTGTACCGAGTGCTCTGAAAGTGGCATCAATGAATCTGCTCGATCAGCTGGAAAATGACATTAATGCCTTACGTAATGAAGTTGAACAAATCGAAGGAAAATATAGAAATGTATTAAGGCAGGGTTACACACAAATGCAGGCTGCTGTTCCTTCAACATATGATAAACTTTTTAGCACCTACAACAATGCTTTATCGCGCGATTGGTGGCGAGTATCAAAATGCTCGGAACGAATTAAAGAAGTAAATTTGGGAGGTGGTGCCATCGGAACTGGTTTAAGTATTCCACGTTTCTTTATAATGCAAGTGGTTACTGAACTTCAACATTTAACAGGTCAGCCAATTACTCGCAGCGAAAACTTAAGTGATACAACATCTAATCTAGATAGCTATGTTGAGGTTCATGCAACACTGAAAGCGCATGCCGTTAACCTGGAAAAAATGCTTAATGATTTGCGACTTTTAGGCGCTGATTTATTCACTAACCGTGTACTAATTTTACCACAAAGACAAGTTGGCAGTTCAATTATGCCTGGCAAAGTTAATCCGGTTATACCTGAATTCGTAATTAGTAGCGTACATAAAGTTTATGCTAACGATATCTTAATCTCAAATCTTTGTGGCCAAGGCTGTCTTGAATTGAATGCCTACATACCAGTTATCGGACAAGCACTGCTTGAGTCAATTCAGCTTCTAATAAATGCTAATAAAAGCATATTAAATAATGTTATGCGCGAGTTGAAAATTGTCAACAATAACACGCATACGTATTTCTCCCCATCAATTGCAACAGCGCTCATTCCCAACCTTGGTTATCATAAATCAACTCAGATTTCAAATTACATGAAACAACATAAGACTACTATTTTTGAAGCTAATGAAGCCTTAAAACTAATTAAGCAGGATCAACTTGTTGAGCTAATGAAACCGGAGGCACTTGTGCGACAAGGCTATAGTTTGAAGGACTTAAAAATAGATTAATTCACTAAAAACTACTGCTTTCATAGTAGGATTTCAAACAACTTTCCTATATTTAACCTGAAAACATAATACACCTGACCCAAAATTATTAATAGTGAAATCAAATTCAATTGATGCCCCGGATAATATTATGGCTTCCTTTAAAGAACAATCTGATATGAAAAGTTTATTCGACTTTACATATGAACTTGTTGCCGGAGGTAAGGCTACTGGAAATATTTCTTTTGGCGAGCAAAAGGTTCCTTTCACTGTTAACAACTCGAGCAATCCCTTATTCGATTTATTAAAAGGCATGTCTTCATTAATATTTGAACCTTCGCATATATGGGGCGAAGATAATATTAGTTGGATAGACTGGTACGAAGAAGTGGGTGCTTTAAAATGGATATTATCAACAGAAGATGGTATGCACATTCTCGTTAAAATCGTTAAGTATGACGACATATTCGATGAATCATCAGCCAATTTGATAATTGACATGAAATATGACATGCAAGATTTCTTTTACGCCATCATCAACAAACTAGATATCTTTATTAAGAAAATTGGCTTACTCAATTATGAGCAACAGTGGCAGAAAGACGAATTCCCATTAACCTATTTTTTACTACTGAAAAAATACCTCATTGAAAAAGGAAATTGGATACCAACCAATGAAAAACTTGGTACATTAAGTGACGAAATAGATTTTCTACTTGCTTAAGCATACTTTTATCGCACCTTAGAACAATAAGATCAATACTTTTTTATATCTTGAAATATTCCATTTCAAACACTATTGATTATACTTCTTAATGGGCCATAAACCAACATATCAAGAATTAGCTCAACGCGTTAAACAGCTCGAGGAAGAACTGTCGCTTTCTAGAAGTGAAAAGAACAATCGAAAATTAATAGACAGTGAATCGCGCTATAAGGCATTATCAGAAGCAGCGCATGAAGGTATTTTCATTACTGAGAATGGGATCTGCATAGAAGCCAATCAGGCAGGGTGTAATCTTTTTGGTTATAGCATTACTGAAATCATAGGCATGCACGCCTTATCCATTTTCACAGATGAAACCAAGGATATTGTACTTCATAATATAAAAAATGAAGTAACCGACAGTTACGAAGCAGTTGGGGTACGCAAAGATGGAAGCTTATTTAATGCTGAAATAAGAGGTCAAAATTACAATTATCAAGGTCGTAATGTTAGAATAGCTGCCATACGTGACATTACCGAACAGAAAACAGCCGAAACAGCCCTTAAAGAAAGCGAAGCGAAATTCAGGGAAGTAGTTGAAAATGCTGGAGATGGTATTTTACTTGGAAATCTGAATGGAGAAATAATTGATGCCAATCATGGTTTTTTAAAAATGACCGGTTTTGATAGGGATGAAATAGTTGGCCAACATATTAGCAAGATCTTTGATCCTAAAGTAATCAAGGAACGACCCTTGCGCTTTGATTTATTAAACAAAGGTCAATCAATAATTATTGAACGAGATATTGTTGGTAAGAATAAAGAACTCATTCCCATAGAAATGAATTCAAAACGTCCTCATGCCAATTATTACTTATCAATTATACGCGATTTAAGGGAAAGAAAGAAAGCCGAAAAAGATCTTAAGAAAACTAACATTGAACTTAGACAGGCCAAGGAAAAGGCTGAGGAAAGTGATCGGTTAAAATCGGCATTTTTAGCAAATATGAGCCATGAAATTAGAACCCCAATGAATGGCATACTGGGTTTCTCAGAACTGCTTAAAGATGAGAATTGCGATGTAAAAAGCCGAAACGAATACATCAATGTTATCATTGAAAGTGGCATGCAATTACTTAACATTATCAATGATGTATTGGAAATCTCAAGAATTGAAACAGGTCAGATAAAAGTTGAACACCGTGAATTTCTCGTCAACAAAGCAATCAACGATATTGCCTCCTTTTTCCAACAAATTGTTAAAGAAAACCACAATACCCTTGTTCTTGATATTCCTGAAAATACAGATCAATTAGTACTAAAGAGTGACGAATCAAAGCTAAAGCAGGTATTAACCAACCTCATAAATAATGCACTTAAATTTACACTCAATGGGAAAGTTACTGTTGGTTATAGCATCAAAGATGGATTTGTTCAGTTCTACGTTAAAGATACTGGAATAGGTATTCCAGATGATTTCATGAACAAAATCTTTGATCGCTTTCGTCAAGTTGAATACAACGATCAAATTAAACAAAGTGGAACTGGCCTTGGTCTCTCAATATGTCAGAAACTGATCGAGCTGATGAGTGGTGAAATTTGGGTCACTACGGAAAAAGATAAGGGTTCAACTTTCTACTTTACTTTACCAATACTATAAAAAAAGCTAGAGTAAGATACCCTAGCTTTATATTATTAGTTTATACGACTTCTTGATTTGTCGCGATTTGTGCATGCACAACATTGCTCAGTGCATCATAGGTAATATCCTTAGGGTAAACTGGCTTTAAAAACTCAACACTTACTTTTCGCCAAGGTCTCGGAAAAATTGAACCCTTAGGTAAAGCATCTACAGCACCTTTGATAGAAACAGGAACGATAGGCACACCCAATTCTCTACTCAGGATTGCAAAAGTCTTCTTAAATTCACCTAATTTACCATCCAAAGACCGTGTCCCCTCTGGGAAAATAATCAGGTTTTTCTTCTTCTTTAAAGCCTCTCCCATCTTCTGAATGGATTCCTTCAGATCCTTATTCAAATCCATTACAATAATATGGTGACGATTGGCAAAAAACTTCATCCAACGCGAACTTACATGTTTTTCTTTAGCATAGAAATAAGTATTGCGAATCATCTTATTCTTAAGGAAGGAAGCAACAAACAAACCATCAAAATAACTTTGATGATTAGGCGCAATAATACACGGTTCATCTGGAATATTGGCTACTCCATTACCTCTAAAGCGGAAATAAATACTAAAAAACACCTTTGATATTTTTACAAATAAAGTACCCGTAAACCATGTTCGCGGCAAAGGCAGATTTACTTTTTCCTTCAGAATCTTCGACCAATTAATTTTCTCAATGGATAATCGTGTGCGCTTACTGGCTATATATTCGCTCAGTTTAAGAACCGAAGGATAAGCCATAATATCATTAACCTCCATTTCAACACCAAATGTAGATTGAATAAAAACCTGTAGTCCAACCTTATCCAGCGAATCCATTCCCAGATTCATTTCCAGATGATCATTAGGTCGAACCTGACAATTCTTTTCATTAGCTATAAAATCACTAATAACTTGAAATTCTTTTAGTTCTACCTCATTAACCTCTTCAATAGCATCTTCTTCTTTCTTCAGCAAATCGGTCAACAAAAAGCGTTGTAGCTTACCTAAGCGTGTTCGTGGCAACTCTCCATTAAACACTGTAAACGACATTATTTTCTTGTATGGAGAAACCGACTGGTTATAGGAATCGATTACATCCCATCGTATTTTCTCTTCAATTTGTTGTTCATTTAGTCCCGCTAATTCTGCCATATTTGGTACAAGAATAGCGCGTAATTGATCGCCTTCGGCAAAAACACCAATATCCGAAATGCAGGCAGCTGTATTTTCAATTTTTGCTTCTATCTCGGCAGGGTTTATATTCTTACCTGTTGACAATACTATAATTTCTTTCTTTCGCCCTGTGATAAATAAATAACCATCATCAGAAAGCCTTCCTAAATCCCCGGTATACAACCATCCATCCTTAATTACTTCAGCTGTTTCTTCTGGACGATTAAAGTAGCCTTGCATTATATTTGCACCACGAACCGTAATTTCATCGTTCACAATCTTAACTTCAGCACCTGGTAATATTTCACCCGGACTACCAATTCGAACTCTACCAGGTCTGGTAAATGTAATCATTGGTGCCGCTTCTGTCATTCCATAACCTTCGAGCACCTCAAAACCTAAGGTCTTATAATCACTGCCAACTTCAGGATCCAGCGCAGCTCCTCCAGCCACCATAAACTCAACTGCGCCACCAAATTTCTGATGAACAGCTTTAAATATTTTTCGTGAAAACTTAGGCGAATCAACTTTCTTAGCCAACGCAAATAAAGTTCTTGCCACAAAACTTTTCTCTATTTTGGCCATGATACCTTTTCGTATGGCAGCGTATAAACGCGGAACACCAATTATAATGCTAACCTTATTATCCTGAAGCGTTTTAAGTATATCTTCAGAAGCCATTGATGGCGACATAGCAATGGTAGCACCAACAAACAAAGGCGCCATCATTGTTCCCATTAATGGAAACATGTGATGCAAAGGAAGGAGCATCATCACCATATCCTTTTCAGAATAAATAGGAATATAATTGGTAACGGCATTGATATTCGTAATTAAATTCTCAAAAGAAAGCATAACCCCCTTGGGACTTCCCGTAGTTCCAGAGGTATAAATAATCACAGCCGTTCTTTCATTACTTGTATCCAAATCTGGCATCTCATTAATCGGACTGTTCTCTAATTCTTCACAATCTTCAATAACGAGTACTTTTATTTCAACTCCGGCTTTTTCAATGGCCTTCTCTAAATCCTCCTTTTTATCTCTTGATACAAAAATAACTTCAGGAGTACAATCACCTAGTATATAAGCAACTTCATCAATTGACGACATAAAATCGATTGGAACAAGGGTAGCATCCGTGTACCAACCAGCATAGAAGGCATATATCCATCCGACCTGATTTTCTGAATAAATAGCAACTCTTTTGGCGTCAATTCCTTCAAGCATCTTTTTGTATGCTACAATCTTACCATTTAAATCACTATAAGTCACACGGTGTTCTCCGCACACTATGGCTGTATTCTGTTCAGCTTTAAAAATCATATCCCCACTTTTGATTACGACACAAATATATTAATAAACAAGTTAATGTGTCAGATGTTATAAATTGCAAGCTATTTTATAATTATGTACCTATTTCTTTATAGGTAATCAGTACCTATCTCTTTTTGATTTTGCACAAAAGGAGCGACTGCCCGTTGATATATTCCTTGCACATAAGCAATTGTCATACCATAATTAGTAATTGGCACATTTGAATCTTTTGCTTCGCCCAATCTGTTATGTAATTGCTTACGCGTAATCATACATGCACCACACTGAATGATTAATGAATAATCACCAATAGGACGCTCTACCTTATCCAGTCCGGCAACAACATCATATTGCAGGTTTTTTCCAGTATAGGTCGAAATCCACCTCGGAATTTTTACTCTTCCAATATCGTCGCAAGCCACATGATGAGAACATGATTCTAACAATAATACCCTATCACCGTTATCTAAATCATCAATTTTGGGCGTTCCTTTTAGGTAATTGTCAAAGTCACCTTTAAAATGAGCCAATAGAATACTAAAACTTGTTAGGGGAATGTCCTTGGGAATAGATGCATCAGCTTTGAGGAAAATTTGACTATCGGTAATGGCTAATGCAGGCTTAATGGCTGATTTCTTCAAAAATGCATCCACTTCACGTTCCTTAAGCACAATGCATATTGCATCGTTATCAAGTGCATCACGAATAGCCTGTACCTGAGGCAGAATCAATCGACCTTCAGGTGCCTCAATATCAATTGGTGTGATTAATAAAACGATATCGCCATATCGAACCAAATCTCCCAGTAAAGATGGAGTAGAGTAGGCAGATTCAGGAATCGATTTCTTGATCAAAGTAATTAATTCATCAGGTTTATTATCTATAGTATTAAAAACTATGGTGCCACTACATCCTTTAATATTAACACGTTCAATCCATGTATCCGTCGGTTTATTTAAATCCGATTTATTATGCACAATTATGTACGGCGTATCCTGTTTCTGAAATGCTTCAACAAGCTGCTTTTCTTCATTGGCCCACTCATTGTTTACAACAACTAAAATGGCCAAATCAACCAACTTAATTGCTTGCATCGTTTTTACCACACGCTTTTTACCTAATTCTCCTTCATCATCAACGCCTGCGGTATCAATAAGTACAACTGGCCCAAAGCCAGATATTTCAAAGGACTTTTTAACAGGATCTGTTGTGGTACCCGCATAATCAGACACAATGGCTACTTCTTGATTAGCCAATCTGTTTACTATAGAACTTTTACCATTATTACGCCGGCCAAATAAGCCAACGTGTGGTTTCCGATCCTTGCTCATTAGTCATTATTTTTTAGCAAAGTTAAATAAAAAGAAATCATATCATAACACGCTGACTTCGCATCAATTAAGTATTAAATAGTAGAAAAAGCAAAATTAACACGAATCCTTATCACCCTTTTTACAGATTTAAGTGTCTATATATTTGAATGCGAAAGCGTATTTAACTATTGGCGAAAGTGAATAGTTTCTCATGGGTTTAGAAAAGGGCTGTGGTTATTTTAAAGACATTTTATTCAACGACTAAAGGTTTAAATTGCAGGACATTAACCACAGCCCTATTTGAGTATTTTATTGAACTTAACGATGAAAGAGGAATCTCCTCTTAATCCTTAAATAACTATCCTAAAAAGAAAAAGAGAGAAATCACGTTTGATTTCTCTCTTTTACAAGCAATATTAACAGAATATTTTCTTATCCAGTAAAAGCATATAAGTTTTGCTTTAAAAAAATTCGATACGTTAACGCATCTAGTTGTTTGAAAGGCAAAACAGCCATATTATCAAACTTCAGGTTATGCTCAAATCGATTGATTATTACATCCACATCCTTTGAGTAGTTAGGATATTTCGATTTAATTGAACGACAGCTTTCTCTAATAATTTTAATCTTCACATCATTCTCCTCATGAGGTGTAGCGAAATTTGAAAGTCGTTGATTTATATGGTGTAGCACTTTGGTTTTATTAGATATATTTAGTTGAATATCAGTCCATGCTGATGTTCCCTTTTCAACCAACTTTCTCAAGATTTCATCGTGTAATTTCATCTGTTTATAATTTTAATTTTACCAGATGGAACTCTCATAAAAATTTAATCGCTAGATAAACGCCTCTACTTTGACAATATCTCCAAGATTAAAATTTATATGCTCGTTTCATTTTGTGTTAGGATTAATAGCAACTTTATCTATTAATACCCAAAAGTCGAAATCGTAACACATTTTTTGGAACTTTTTTTACAAAAAAAAAGAGCCGCAATAAATGCGGCTCTTAATCAGTATCATATTATGGTATTTACAACTTTACACCCATGAATAGTACATCATCAATTTGCTCCAATTCTCCCATCCAATTTTCAAAATTCTCTTTCACCATTTTGTACTGTTCATCTGCAGGCTTCTCATAAATCTCTTCTATCAGATTCTGAACTCCCACTTTCATGAACTTTTTGCCTAATGGCCCTCCAAATTGATCTGGATATCCATCGGAGAACATATAAATTTGATCACCCTTAGAGCAGTTATATTCAATATTTACAAAATCACCTAAGCCATCATCCATGTCGTCACCAATACTTCGTCTGTTACCTTTATACAAGGTCATTTCATCATTTATAATCAGATATACCGGACGTTTGGCCGAAGCAAGTCTCACTTTGTTAGTTGGCAGATGAATTTCAATTACCGAAATATCCATACCATCCTTGCTCTCTGAATCTTCGTTCTTTTGCAGCAAGACTTTTATTTCTTTATCCAGCCTTTCGAGCATTGCGGCAGGTGAATTTATCTCAGGTAACCTGAAGATATCGTTTAATATTGTGGTACCTATCATCGACATAAACGCTCCAGGAACACCGTGCCCAGTGCAATCAGCACAACAAATTACCATATAATCCTTAGACCTATTAAACCAATAGAAATCACCACTAACAATATCGCGCGGTAAAAAGTAAACAAAGGAATCGGGCAACACCTCATTCAGTTCCGATAATGGTGGAAGAATGGATGACTGAATCTTCTTGGCATAGTTAATACTATCCGTTATATCTCTGTTTTTACGTTCTATCTCATCCTTTTGCTCACGCAACACAACAGTTTGTGAGGCCACCTCCCGCTGTAAAATTTGCTTTTGGTGCTGTAACTTACGTTCGCGATATTTTATAAACAGAAATATTAAAAACACAATAAACGCTGCTGATGGAATAATAAACCAAATAGTTTCCCAAAATGGTTTACTAATTAACACATCAATAGTAGCTGGTGTTATAGTACTAACACCATCGGCATTATAAGCCCTTAAACGAATTCTGTGATCTCCGTTACGTAAGTAATCTATCTCCTTAAAGTTTATTTTACCAAGCTTCGACCATTCCTTTTGATCCTCTTTTGATGCACCGATATCATCAATTTTAAAATCATACTTAACTCCTTCAGGATTAACAAAACTTATGGCGCGAAATTCAAGCTTTAAATTATAGTAATTTTTACCATAGGGGAATTTAAGCTTAATTGGCTTATTAGCTGGATAACTTTCATCATCTATTTTAAGTGAAGTTAAGTTTAGTAATGGCGCAACTTGATTGACAATATCACCTAGTGGGTTATAATTAACCACCCCATCACTTGAAGCAAACCAAAGCGTGCCATTTTCTGCCTTTATCACTTGGTTAAACTCACCGTCCATATTGTTTTCGTAATCGAAAGTACGAATCTGACCGGTATTCAAATCAACACTACTCAAACCAACATGATGGCAAACCCATAATCTATTTTTACTATCACAATCGATACTATAGCAATAGTTCTTTTTCAATCCTGACTCGATGGTAATACTTCTTAAGCTATCGGCTGAGTACATGAGAATACCCTTATTTTTGGTAGCCAACCACTTATTCCCATCCTTATCTTCCGTCATATCAACCACATTAACTGCAGCTTTCAGGATTTTATGACGTTCTATTTTATTTTCAACGACACTACAAATTCCATTATCCTTGGTACCAACCCATATCACACCATCCATATCACGATAAACAAAATTGATCGTGTTGTGCGACAAACCATTGGCCATGTCGTAAAAAATCTGAGATCTATCTCTTGTATTTATTACATATAAACCCTCACTTGTACCCAAGTATAATTTTTCTTCAAAGCCAATTATGTCATTAATCTTTTTACCTGAAGCGGATTTAGTATAAACAAATGGTTTAAAACGAAGCTCTCCTTTGGGGCGATAATAAAGTCCATTATTTGCAGATGCTACCCATAAAACTTCATTTTCATCCTCATATAACTTTACAATCTTATCGCGAGGAATGCCCAAAGCTGGATCGTAAAACTCAAAATCGGTAAAACACAAAGGATCATGTTTGATTAAACCATTATCCAATCCCAACCAAAGTTCATTACCAGACTCTAAAACTGAATAAACTTTCTGACTTTTAAATCCAATTTCTTCAAGATCGTAAAAGATAAAATACTGATTGATGAGTGATGCAACACCACCACCATAGGTCCCAAACCAATAGTTTCCTTCTCTATCACTTAAGATACCTGTAACGTAATCAACATTTAATCCATTGATGGTAGAAAAGTTCATTGACTCATGAAAGATATCGCGCTCACTGTCGTAAAACAATTTAATAACACCATTTCTCTTGGTTGCAATCAACAAGTGACCATCTTGATCTTCGAAAATATCATTAACAGTTTCTCGTTCAATATTAAATTTTAAACACAGTTTGTTATCCGTTATTTGCTCCGATTCGGATGAACCATACTTATACTTATAAAAACCGTCTCCATTGGTACCAATCCAATACTCATTCACACCACCTTTGCAAGGCACAATAACGTTAATCTTCTCCTGAGGGATACCTTCAACATCAGTAATTAGAACCGAGCTATAATTAGAGTCAGTAAAATGAAACTGAACCAGACCATCATCAGTACCCACCAGAAATTTCCACGGGGTTAAAGCCTGAATTGAATAGTAACGTCGATTTCCATATTTTTTTCTGCCAAAGTAGGTGCTCACCTCACCCGAATTTGAAATATGTATAAGACCCTTTGTTTGCTCAACAGCCCATATTCCCCCTTGGTCATCTTCTGAAATATCTGTTATTAACTGAGATGTTTCATCTATAACATACTTTGTAAAAATGCCGTCTTTATAATACGTTAAATCACCATTTTTATGACCTAACCATAAATTCCCATTTTTTGCAACATGCATGGTGTTGATAAAATCATGAGCCAGGGAATCAGATGTAGTAAATACCTTAAAATCGAATCCATCATAGCGAACTAAGCCTTCGCCTGTTGCCATCCAGATGTAGCCATTATTACCTTGCTCCACACCATAAATATAGTTCTGAGGCAAACCAATTTCGCTATTGTAGTTTTTAAAATCGAATGATTGCGCATTGATATCCGCTGAAAAAAAACAGCAAATGACTATCAAAAACAAAACAAGCGAACACCTTATGGTTTTATAGTAACCCATTTCTATTTAATTAGTCTTTTACGTGAGTAGCCTTTGGTATGTATTTAGGTATTCCGCCAATTGGAACACTATACAACTTTAAACCTTCACCATCCTGATTTTCTAAACGAATAACAACATTGTTATTTTTTATTCGAGCACTCTTATTCTTTACCATTCGAATATCTAATGACGAATAATATTCACGTTCGCGGATCTTAAAGTTACTATGTGACCAATGATCGTCACCCGAAGTTTTCATTAAACTCCCTTTACGATCAATGGAACGAACCATTATTACACCATCGTTATCCCAATCAAAATTGGATTGCTTGATGTACACAGTAGATGAATCGTTTATATAAGGATAAATGTGTGAAATCTGATTGACATCGTCGTGTAAACGAAATTTATACTTAAAGTAATAAGCAAAAGCCCCCTCCACTTCGTGATTGGCATTTTCCTGAGAACTTAGAAACAAACGGTATAGATTACCATCTCCTCCTGAAAGGCCCTCAACTACTATCTTAAAAATATAACCGCCATCCTCAGGCAAATACTCACCTTCCGTTGGATTAAATGGGCCAAAAGTATACCATTTTAAATCATATTCGGGATCATCATCAAATGATTTGGAATCAAGTAAAGAACCACTATCGTATTCTCCATCCAGGTTTCCATCTCGTGCATCCTGATTAGAACAACTTCCTTTTCCACCATAAATGCCAAAACGCATACGTGTATCCCATTCTCCTTGCTGCTCATCATTGCCTCCTCCAATATCCGGATCGTAAACACGAATGTAAATTGGTGCCGAATGCGTCTCAGGCACAGAAAAGAAAATAATCTGGCAGAAGTTATCATCACCCCAATAGGTCTCTGAATCACCACCAAATGTAACTAAGTTAGGAATATTCTCATCGGCTCCCGGTACTGGCTGAGCTTGTGCTACAAGTACCGCAAAAAACAGAAACACTAATAATTGATATGCTTTATTCATAGTTACTCAGTTACAATAATTTCAATTGATGAACACATTTTTAGTTGAGGATGCACACTCGATACTGCTCCACATTTAATAATGTACTTACCCTTTGTTCGAAAAATATGCTGAATAGTTTCACCTTTTTGCAATCTTCCGTCATCTAATTCCCAATAAAACTCTTTTGCTTCAAAATCGCCCAAATTAGAGTTTGCCACACTAAGGGTAACTAAATCATTAACTACCAAATCATCCGGACAAGTAATATACAATTGTTCGGGCCTTAAAACATCTAAAGTATACTCGCTCAATGCAAAAACTTCTTGATTAACCAAAGTGTCTATTAGGCTCAATTTTACTTCGTACTCACCTGGACGATCAAAACAGTAACGAACGGTATCACCATCCAAACTTTCAGAATTACCGAATGTCCAACGGTAGATATAAGGCCCAGATTCATCCTCCATTACTTCATCAAAGAACTTATAACAATACGTTTCCTCTTCTTGTAATTCACAAGCTTCAAATACAGGAAATCCTCTATCAAAACGGAAAATATTATCTCTTCCTTCGCGGTCAGAAGCAAAGAAACCCCATTGCTCATCATCGCCTATATAACAACTAAACTCATTGGCCTCGGTATTGATGTCTTTATCAAAAGAAACAGGCTTACTCCAACCATCTGCCGTTTGTATCGAATAAAAAAGGTCTAAACCACCTTCTCCTCCATGTCCATCAGAAGCAAAAAACAATTTGCCGCTTGAATGGTAAAAAGGAAATACCTCTGTTTCGGCGGTATTAATTTGATCACCTATATTAATGGCTGGCCCCCATTCATCATTAATCTTTTCAGAATAATAGATATCAGTTTTACCTTGTCCTTCAGCATTATCAGAAGTAAAAAACAAAAAACGACCATCGTCTGATATACTCGGATGACCAGTATTGTAATCTCGACGGGAATTAAAAGGCATGCTGCTTTTTCTGGACCATCCTCTATTACCATCTGTTGACACATACACGCCCATGCCATTACCATTCTTGCTTTTTTGGCTACGCTTATAGGTATCGTATGTATTCTGGCCAATATACATTTGATCACCATCTTTTGACAATACGATGGAACCTGTATTAAATGGAGAAAAATAATCCTTCATGTACTGCTGAGGCTCTGTCCAGCTTGAATCTGCTCGTAACACAGCTTGATAGATATGATAAAGGTTTTCCTTATCCTCGTTGTAGTATTTTAAAAATAAAGAATTGCTCCTATTGGAACTAAAATAAAGCGTGGAATCCATAAAGAAAGGTGCCATCTCATTTCCACTTCTCGAATTCACTGATAACTTTTTAACTTCAACATCTTGCGCAAATGAGCTGTATGTTAAAGCAGTTATCAGAAAAAATATAAGACTATATATTATTCGCATGCGAAGCTATTTTTAAAAGAATTTAGGATTAGGTGTTTTGATCTTATATCCAAAATCAAATTGAATACCGATTTCATGAGTACCATTATTATAGGCACTGATCTCCCCCAATGAATAATCAAAACTATAGGAGAAGCGTAATTGAGGTGTTACCTGGTAACCCAACAAGGCAACTACATCACTAGTTGTTCGATACGATACGCCCAACCAAATCATCTCACTGTAAATAAGGGTAGCATTCAAATCAACATGTGTTGTCTCTGCCGGATTAAAACGTGTGAGAACTGTTGGTTGCAAATCGAATTGTTTACTTAGCTCAAACAAATAACCACCAGTTACAATATAATTTACATCTCCAGGCGCAAACTCAGAGCTACCTCCCTCACTTATGTCATACTTAAATAAGTTTGGTGCCGATACACCGGCAAAAAAGTTTTTTCCATACCATGCCGCTCCAAATCCCACCAATGGCGACGAAACATTCTCATTATTTTGAAATTCCGGATCTTCCACAAATTCGTCCAGAGTTGTAATATCTGTCCAGTTCGAAGCATTAAATGACATTCCTCCGCTCAAACCAAAACTTAATATCTGATCATTATCTAATTTTAGTCGATAGGTATATGACAAAGAAAAGCCCGTTTGACGTGTAACACCGTACTGTTGATTATACACATCTAACCCGAGTGCTATTTTTTCGTTTCTTAAGGGCGAATGCACACTAAAATATTGAGCAGATGGCGAGCCATTAATGCCCATCCATTTTTTACGAAAAGTTCCATTTAAAGAAAGTGCTTCTCTGTTACCGGCAAAAGCAGAGTTTACCGAGTAGCGATTATGCATGTACTGACTCATCACCAAATCTTTCTGAGCCACAGCAGATACTCCACCAACAAGAACAAACAACACTATACTTACAAATTTATTCATCTATTTAAGTGTTTATTGATTCCCTTTAATCACAAGAAAATCTTTCACGGGTGAAATACCATCACCTGTGAAAACATAATAATAAGTACCATTTTTAAGTTTTGATCCGTCCATTCCAACACCGTTCCATCCTATATCACCATCATGTCCAAATTCTTCCTTCTCGTAAACCAACTTACCCTCCACTGTAAAAACCAACAGCTTGTTATTTTCGACTTTATTAGCTCCTCCAATCATAAAGGTATCATTAATAGTATCACCATTTGGAGAAAATCCTGTTGGGTTAGTTAAGCCTTTTGCAGTAACCACAATTGTAGTAGGTTCAGCTTCACAAACTCCATTCGATACCGCCCATGTTAATTCATTCTCTCCCATTTTCAATTCAGAAGCAGTTCCGTTCTCTCCATTGACATCACTAAAGAAGACATCAGTATTAGATGTCCATAAGCCGGTCATTCCATCTTCTAGCCCTGTCGCAGCATACTTATATTTATCATCGTTATAAATGGTTGTATCTTTTCCTGCCGATACATTAGCTGGTTTTTTGTCTAGAATAACTTGAGTGGTAATATGTGCCGTACAATTGTTATTAAGATCATTCACAATCGACCAGTTTACATCAAACATCTGCGTTACCAATTGATTGGATTCATCAACACTAAAAGTAGCCTTAGGGTCATTAACATCAGTAAATACGCCATAAATCGAAGACCATGTTCCACTTTCGTTCTCACCTAATACAGCATTTAACAAAATAGATGAGCCGCATTCTGGATCGTATACTCCCGCATTTGGAGTCGGCAGATTGTTGACAGTAACATTAAACACATCGCTTAAATCGGTTGAGCATTTAGCAGCATCTGTGATACTAATCAACTGATAAGCTGCTAATCCATTACCTGAAGGTGTTAAAGGAATTTCTGAGTAAGGAGTTTTGATTTCAATTATTGAAGAATTAGTTCCATCTGAATAACTTAAATCCAAATCGTAATGAGCACTTACTGTTGAAACTCTAAGCATAGCTGTACTTCCATTACATATAGCGGTATCAGCTTTAAGGAGCGTTAACTTTGGTGGGTCAACAAACGTGATATCAACACTTGCTTGCTCACTACAGCCCAAATTAGTTTCTTCCCAAATTAATTTATGTGTTTCATAACTTGGAGCTGTAGCCATAGTTATAGGCTGATCATCTGGAGTAAAAGTTACTAACGAGTTACTTAACCAACGTCCTCCCTCCCCCTTATCCAGCACTGCTTCTAATCTTAAAGAATTAGAACAATTAAAATCTTTTGTTTTAATAATTGAAGCGTTTGGCTTTCTATCTACAATAGTAGCTACACCAGTCATACTCTCCGTAAGTGATTCACATCCATTGGCATCAGCCACTTTAATCACACGCCACTCAGCGGCTTGCATCGCATCTATCGCAGGTAAAGCATTATCGCCTACATCACCAGTACGATTTTTTATAGTATTTACTCCATCACTAATGTCGTAAGTGAAATCACCATCTCCTTGAAAATTTACATTTGCTAACAAATCATAATCCAAACCATCATTTGAGCAAATTTCAACATTACCACTTATAACAGATATGGCATGGCCTTTAATGTTTAATTGAACCTCATCCGTTCCAGCATCTGCTCCTTTACAAGCTCCAAATTCTTCATTTAAAGTAAGCGTATATATACCTGGTGCATCAGGTGTGAAAGTTGCATTTGGTGTATCTGGGAAATCAAACTCACCGGCTCCCCCACTCGTAATTTCCCATAACATGTTATTAGTCGGATCTTGTAAAGATCCTTTAAGCTGATAAGAAAACTCACAGATTTTATCTTCATTGGGACCAGCTTCAGGCTGTGGTTTATCATTAATAATTATATTCATTTGCCCATGCACATCTGTTGAGCCATAGCCATTATCATTAAGAAAATATTTCCAATCTGCAGCAGGAATTGAGTTATCAAAAACCTCAATTAGGTTAATTTCAGAAGTACTTCCTACATTTATCGTACTCGTAGACCAAATACCATTTTCCAAATCATTCTCAAATATATCTTGATTAAGTTCCTTCTGAATACTTTTTCCTCCAGTTTCAAGATTTACTATTTCATATACAACACCATATGGAGCTTCCCCATTTTCAAACCTAATTTGTAAAACTGGATTCCCACTCTCGCAAAAAGTTTCATCAGCACTAACAATTGTTGCAATTGGCTGAGCAGATAAATGTATAAAATTAGCTCCCGCAAGAACTAAACCGATCCAAAGTATTATAACTTTCATCCCCAAAAATATTTAAATATGCGATACCATGACATGATTATTATTGTCATGAAATAATTACCACAAATACGCTCTCGTCCTTAATACTTACAAACTTATACATAAAAAATAAAAATTAACTCTTTTTAACCCTTACTCTCAGCCAATTTATAAATGAATTAAATGCATTCATCAAATAAAATGAATCATCCATCAACATAAACGTCATTTACTGGCTATCTTATGATAAAAAATGAAAGGCCAAAAAAGCGGTAATAGCACTTTAGAAGTGCTACAATTTATGATAAGGATAAATCCTCTGGTCTGTTACAGTTTTGAAATAGTAATGGATAGCTCTCAAGCAAACTATCGAAAGAAACAATCTTGGAAGAAACACCTTCTATAAAAGTCATCATCTTGAGCTTATCAGCTAATAAGTGTTGCTCCATTGCAGATAACAAGCGTCGATTATAAACAGCAAATAAAGGTTGAAATTTTGAATTTACGGATGGAATAAAACAATCATGCTTTTCATCAATTTCAGCAATCAAGACTTCAATAGCTTCCTTGTTTAAATTGGGCATATCACATGACAAAACTAATACCTTATCATTGGTCGCAAATTTTAATCCTTCGTAAATACCAGACAATGGTCCTTTAGACAAAAACGAATCTGCAATAACCTTAAATCCAAACTGACCATATAGGGGCGAATTAGTACTAATAATTATCTCATCACAATAAGCTTCTAATAATTCAATAGCGTAACTAACAAGTTTTTTTCCCTTGTAATCAAGCATCCCCTTATCGGCTCCCATTCGAGAACTTTTACCGCCAGCTAATACGACACCACTAATTTTCATTACATGATTTTTGTTAGCTCATAAAGCTACGAATCGGAATAGAATATTCAAAACACACTATATTACAAACGATTATAGCAAAAACAAATGCCTTATTAATATTAAGTCTAAATATCAATAGATTCACACATCTAATTATCTGTATATTTTCCTTATTTTGTACGTAGAACTCATAAATCTTTACATTGATGAGGAATAGCAGACGTGAATTTATTAAGATTTCGGCACTTGGTACAACAGGTGCAATTGTGGGCTCACAATTATTGATGGCCAAGAATAATAAAGTGGTTCCCGAAAATAGTAAAGGCCCTTGGAAAATGCCACATGACCTTGAGCGAACGCCAACCTATTGCGAGGTTTGTTTCTGGAAATGTGCTGGCTGGACTTACAAGAATGACGATGGTAAAATCCAGAAAATAATAGGTCATGAAGATGATCCTAATAGCAATGGCCGCTTTTGTCCGCGCGGAACCGGTGGTGTAGGCATGTACTATGACGAAGATCGATTGAAAAATCCGATGATCAGGGTTAATGCTGCCGATGGCTCACAAACTTTTAAGGAAGTTAGTTGGGATGAAGCATTTGATTACATCAGTGTTAAGCTCGAAAAAGTAATTGAAGAACACGGTCCGGAATGCATTGCTTTATTTACTCATGGCTCAGGAGGTAATTATTTTGGTAACCTGCTAAAAGCCTTGGGATCGCAAAACATAACTGCTCCTTCCTATGCGCAATGTCGCGGCCCACGTGAGGTTGGCTTCATTGCTACCTTTGGCGATGGACTAAGCTCTCCGGAACCTACCGATATACGTGACACACGCTGCATGGTGCTTATTGGCTCTCACATTGGTGAGAACATGCATAACGGCCATGTGCAGGAGATGTCTGACGCAATTGACAAGGGAGCAACTATTATTACGGTTGATCCACGCTTCTCAACCGCTGCGGGCAAATCAAAATTCTGGCTACCTATAAAACCAAGTACCGATTTGGCTCTGTTATTGGCGTGGATGCACGTCCTAATTTATGAAGAGCGCTATGATAAGAAATATGTAGAACAATATACCTTTGGTTTTGAGCAACTAAAAGAACATGTGAAACACATGACACCTGAATGGGCCTATGGTATCACAACTATTAAGCCTCAGGTAATACGTGAAACGGCGCGTGAAATGGGTAATGCCTCTCCAGCGGTTATTATTCACCCCGGCCGACATGTAACCTGGTATGGTGATGATACTCAGCGCCTGCGCGCGGTGGCTATGTTGAATGCATTATTAGGCTCATGGGGCCGACGTGGTGGTTTTTATATACCAGACAAAGCGAAAGTGCCGGGCGTACCTCATCCTCCATACCCAAAGCCACGACGTACCTGGCGCGATGCCATGGGTGGCAAATACGAATTGGCAGATTTAGCTTTGGCAAATGGTGTATGTGATGCAACGGTTCCAAGTGCTACCATGGATTGTAGTATTAAAGCATGGATTGTAAATGGCACCAACCTCATCGAGACCTTACCCAATCGGCCTAATACCTTGGAGGCTATTAATGCCTTAGATTTGATGGTAGTAGTTGATACAATGCCAATGGAGATAACAGGTTTTGCTGATGTTATTCTGCCTGAGTGTACCTATTTAGAAAGATACGACTCGTTGCGCGTTACACAACATCGCGAACCGACGATTGCCCTGCGCATGCCGGCCATGAAACCAAAATACAACACCAAACCAGCTTGGTGGATGGCTAAGAATCTAGCTGAACGCTTGGGTAAAGGTGACTATTTTCCATTTGATTCCATTGAGGAAGAACTGGATTATCAACTTAAAAAAGTAGGCACTTCCTTGGAAGAAATGCAACGCATAGGTGTTAAAAAAATGGATCGCCCGTATGATGATCTATATTATACAGATGGAGAGGAAATAGAATTTAACACCAATACAGGTAAGATTGAACTCTACTCTACTTCTCTTGAAGAATACGGCTTTGATCCGATGCCAAAATTCACTCAACACCCTGAACCACCTCAAGGTTATTATCGTCTGATATATGGTAGAGCTCCAATGCATACCTTCTCACGTACGGCTAATAATCCGAACTTAACGGATTTAATGGATGAAAACACGGTATGGGTCAACCCAAAAGTTGCCAAAGAGTGGGATCTGAAAAATGGACAAGAAATATACTTGCAAAATCAAGACAATGTAACCTCCAGCTTCCCAATTAAAGTAAGGATTACTGAACGCATCAGATGGGACTCTGTATACATGGTACATGGTTTTGGTCACTCCAAAAAACAATTGAGCAGAGCCTTTGGTAAAGGTGCCAGCGATACTGAATTAATCACCAATGTGATGATGGATCCGATTATGGGAGGAACAGGCATGAGAGGTAATTTTGTAACATTTAAATATTCAAAAGCTTAAAATAGACAACTATGAGATATGCAATGGCCGTTGATACAAAGAAATGTGTAGGCTGCAGCGACTGTGTTGTAGCTTGTCAAACGGAAAATGATGTACCCATTGGTTACTGCCGCGACTGGATCGTGGAAGTAACAGATGGTACCTATCCACAACTAGAGTTGGAACATCGATCAGAAAGGTGTAACCACTGCGAAAATTCGCCATGCGTACGTTGCTGCCCAACAGGAGCTAGTCATTACAGCGATGGTGGAATTGTGATGGTAACTAAAAATAAATGCATTGGATGTGGAGCTTGTATAGCCTCGTGCCCTTACGATGCAAGATATACACACCCCAAAGGCTATGTTGACAAGTGTACTTTCTGCGAGCATCGCACTAAAAAAGGACAATCACCAGCTTGTGTCGCCGTTTGCCCAACTAAATGTATGTATTTTGGTGATTTAGACGATCCAAATTCAGATGTTAGCAAAGTGATTAAGAAGCGTAAATACAAAACTTTGATTCCTGAAGCAGGTACAAAACCTCAATTATACTTTTTGATATAAACCATTCAAGATAAAAAAATGAGAGAAGAATTAATCGTAAGTGGTCGAATGAATCCACATATCGATCCACAATTACAAATATGGGAATGGCACATACCTGCCTACCTTTTCTTGGGTGGTTTAGCCGCTGGTATTTTATTTTTTGCATCTTACTTCTACATCAAAGGTAAGAGCGAGGAATATCCAACTGCCGTAAAGTTAGCACCGATTATCACTCCTATCTTAATTGGATTAGGACTGTTATTCCTGATGCTTGACTTAAAACACAAGCTCTACTTTTGGAGACTCTATACCGCTTTTAAGATTGAATCACCTATGAGTTGGGGCGCATGGACTTTAATGGCCATCATGCCATTATCTGCAATTTGGGCAGCCTTCAATATAAAAAGCCTTTTCCCTAAATGGGACTGGAAATTCAATATTATCAAAGATGCTCTAAGATGGTTGGAAAATTACAAAACAGCCATTGCCTGGACCATCATGATTCTTTCGGTTATTCTAGGTATATATACAGGCATATTGTTGTCAGCCTTTAATGCACGTCCACTATGGAACACTTCCATACTTGGGCCATTGTTTTTAATCTCTGGTATGTCAACAGGCGCAGCAGCCATTATCATCTTATCCAAATCAAAAGCTGAACGACATGCCTTTGCTCGCATCGACCTGGTACTGATTGCCATCGAATTATTCTTGATCGTACATATGTTCATGGGATTCAATGCAAGTACGCAGGTACAAATAGATGCGGCAGCTATGTTTTTGGGCGGAGAGTTTACTGCTCCATTCTGGATTTTTGTTGTAGGCTTAGGTTTAGTTATTCCGGCCGGACTGGAAGTAATGGAAATGCGCAAAATTAAAATTCCTTACATGTTAGCACCTGCCTTGGTATTATTTGGTGGATTATTATTCCGTTTTATTATGGCCTATGCAGGTCAAATGAGCCGTTGGTTATATTAACAGAGTCCTGAGCTCGAAGCAGACAGTTCGGGGCTTGCAGTCCGAAGTCCGTTAATTCGGGGACTTTATGACCAGGACGATTTAAATAGAAAATAAAGATTAAAATATAGAAATATGAACGAAGATCGTAGTAAAAAATACCTCAACCCATATTTGGGTGGTACCTTACTCGGCTTAGTATTACTCACTGCCTTTTACTTCTCGGGTAGAGGTTTGGGTGCCAGTGGAGCCGTAAAGAGTGCCGTAGTTGCGAGTGTTGAAATAGTTGCACCAACACATGTTGAAACAACTGATTTTTATAGCAACTATAAGGAATCGCATCCCGGAGGACCATTAAAAGATTGGTTAGTATGGGAAATGTTGGGTGTGCTTGTGGGTGGTTTCATCTCAGGTGCCTTTGCGGGTCGCTTAAAATTAAAAGTGGAGCATAGTCCCAAAATCACCAGTAAGGTTAGATTGATTTTTGCTGCCATTGGCGGCATCTTATTTGGCTTTGGCTCGCAATTGGGTCGTGGCTGTACAAGTGGTTCTGCATTGAGTGGCATGGCTGTACTTTCGCTTGGCGGATTTATTACCATGGCCTTCATCTTCGGAACGGCTTTCGCCTTAGCTTATATTGCACGTAAATTATGGATTTAATTAAGAAACAGATATGGGACCTTTAGTTGTATACGAAATAATATCAGCAAACACTAATCTTGTGATGGCTTTCATCATAGGTATTGGATTTGGCTTTGTACTTGAAAGCAGTGGCTTTTCATCATCGCGCAAACTTGCAGGCCAGTTTTACGGTTACGATTCTACTGTGCTTAAAGTATTTTTTACGGCCGCCGTTGTGGCCATGTTAGGTTTATTATTTTTCAGCCTATTTGGATGGATCGATTTAAGCCTTATATACATTAATCCTACCTTTTTATATTCGGCCATGGTTGGTGGTGCCGTTATGGGTGTTGGATTTATATTGGGTGGATTCTGCCCTGGAACAGCATTTTGTGCCTTATCAATTGGCAAACTTGATGCTTTGAGCTTTATTGGAGGTTTAGTAATTGGTGTATTGCTTTTCACCGAAGCATTTCCTTTGGTTGAAGAGTTATTTTATGCCGAAAACATGGGAACCCCAACCATCAATGAATTTTTAAACATGTCGCGTGGCACCTTTGGTTTAATATTAATCCTTATTGCACTTGGTATGTTCTTTGTCGCTGAATGGGCCGAGAAGAAATTCCCAAGAGAAGAATACTAAATAGAGTTTTAGATTGATTGACAATTACATTAACAACAAACTACTAGCTAATCGCTAGCAGCTAAAAGCGATAATCATGAACATGCGATTAAAATTAGCAATGGCCATAATCCCCCTGGGAATAATCATTGCTGCCGTACCCGAAAATACTACCCGACCTTATAAGTTGAATGCTGAGCAGATGCTTGAGGAGGTGAAGGAAGGCATGCAATTTGTTTCGCCAGATGAAGTTGCTCACATGTTGGTTCAGAAGGATCCTTCATTGCAACTAATTGATGTGCGCGACAAGGATAGTTACGACAAATTCCATTTACCTGGAGCCATCAATATTCCTTTAGCAGATATTCTATCGACGGAAAACGAAGACTATCTGAATCAGGATGTAACGATGAATGTATTCTATTCAAATGGAGCAACATCGGCCAATGAGGCATGGATGATAACGCGTCAGCTTGGATACATCAACAACTATGTGCTTCAGGGTGGATTAAACTATTATGCCGAAACCATCATGAATCCGCAGAAGCCCAAATCAACGAGCCCTGATGATGAGTTTGCACGTTACGATTTCCGACAAGGAGCTAGTGCGGCTTTAGGTGGTGGTAATTTAAATGCGGCCACTGAAAGTGCTCCAGCTGCAGCTAAGCCAGTAATTAAAAAGCGTAAGAAAAAGAAAAGAGTTGCTGGTGGTTGCTAACCCGCTAATCATCTTTTTTTCTGAATTGCGTCGTCAATGCGGGTTAACCCCGACATAATTGCACTTAATTTTGAGCATCAAAATTATTAGTAAAACTTAGTCGGCATGCAACTTGTGTTTTTTTAAAAAAATATTTGGGCTAATCAAGCTTAAAAACATAACTTAGCAATAAGTTGTTAAATATAAATCTCCGAGCTCTTAAACCTTTAAAATGGTTTGCTAGCCGATGGGTTAAACCGGAAACAGTTTAGCCTCCCGATTCCGTTACATCGGAATAATTTGGAAAGGAGAGATTAGGATAAAAGCATTAATTAAATGCCTGATCTCTGCGTATACGTAAGAGTCAGGCATTTTTTAGTTTATAAACATGGTATTAAATAATTATCTGCTCATTGCCGGAAATGGTCGAAATGTTGGTAAAACATGGCTAAGCGAACTGTGTATACGCGAGCTTGCCAAACAGCATGATGTCATCGCTCTTAAAATTGCATCGCATGCACATGCAATTAACGAAGACATTGAACAGCTTGCAGGTAAAAACAAACAATGGATGATTGGCTTGGAAACCAATCGTAATTCATCGAAAGATAGTGCACGCATGCTGAAAGCCGGTGCTGCCCTTGCCTATTATGCCCAATTAAATAATGATGCCTTTTTACCTGATTTACTTCAATGGTTGAAAGAAAATATCAAAGCTGATCAGCCTGTTATTTGTGAATCATCCGCCATTGGTCGATTTATTAAACCCGGCCTGGCCTTTTATGTGGAAGATCATAGCAATAGCGACAAAACTTGCGCCTGGGATTTTCCCTTTAGCACACAGCAATCGCAGCAAAATAGAATTATTAACCCTCCAAGTACAATCAGATGGGAAAAGAACAGTTGGCAAATAAAATAATTAGCATCGATGAGGCCAAAGCCATTGTTGAAAGTGTTGTTACAGCTCTAAGTACAGAAAAACTACCTCCCCATCTGGCCATAGGGCGTAATTTAAGTTCTGAGGTCATAGCTACGGTGTTTATCCCGCCCTTTAACCGTTCGGCCATGGATGGTTTTGCATGCCGCTTAGAGGATTTATCTGAACCACTAAAAGTACTTGGCACCATTGCTGCAGGCGAAAGCTCAAATATCACACTTAATAAGGGAGAATGTTTGCGTATCATGACTGGCGCACCTGTGCCCAAAGGCGCAGATACAGTTATCATGGTGGAACACAGCGAAAGCATAGATGAAAATACAATTCGCTTCACGAAGGATAAAACAAAATCAAACATCAGCCCCAAGGGCAACGACCTAAAGCCAGGTGATGTATTACTGAAGGCTGGTAGCATCATCAAATCACCTCAAATAGCATTACTGGCTTCCTCGGGCATAAGTGAAGTAAATGTTTACCAACAGGCAAAGGTCGGCATCATCTCTTCAGGCAGCGAATTGGTTGAACCTGGTAACGCTTTGCAAGAGGGGCAAATATACAATAGCAATGGCCATCAACTAACATCACGTTTAAACGAGTTGGGCATAGTAGCTAATAATTATGGTGTTAGTGTTGATGACTATGACTTACTAAAAACAAACATAAGCGAAGCCATCACTGCCAATGATTTATTGCTTATTACGGGCGGCGTGTCGGTTGGCGATTACGATTATATTCCCGCCATTGTTGAAGAACTAGGTTTTGATATTCATTTCTCAAAACTGCATGCTAAACCAGGCAAACATACCCTTTTTGCTAGCAAAGAGAATAAAGTAATACTGGGCCTTCCGGGCAACCCTGTTTCCACACTTATACAATTTGAAGAATGCGGCCAGTGGATATTAAAAGCTTTTGCAGGGAGTACACATCAAGCCTTACGCATTAAATCACAGATGGCATGTGACTATTCGCGTAAGAAAAGCGATCGTTACGAGCTATTGCCTGTCATCATTAATGAAGAAGGACAGGTTAAAACAATCGAATATCACGGTTCTGCCCACATGCAAGCGATAACTGAAGCCAATGCCTTGCTTGAGATACCCATCAATATAAACTCATTAAAAAAAGGAGAAAGCGTGTATGTTAGACCCTTTTAAGCGACATATAAATTATTTACGTATCTCGGTCACCGATCGTTGTAACCTTCGTTGCCGCTATTGCATGCCCGAGGAAGGCATTGATATGATAGCGCACGAAGATATTCTGAGCTTTGAAGAAATAGAAGATTTGGTGCGACTGAGTGTTGAACAAGGTGTTACAAAGATTCGCTTAACAGGAGGTGAACCCTTAGTGCGAAAAGGCATCGTTAACCTGGTTCAAATGATTGCAAATATCGAAGGCGTTGATGATTTGGCCATGACCACCAATGGTATTTTACTTGAGGCGATGGCAACAGATCTAAAGGATGCCGGCTTACAGCGCGTTAATATCAGCCTCGACACTATGGATGCCAAGAAATTTAAACACATAACACGAGGTGGCGATATCAACAAAGTATTTGCAGGCATTAGCGCTGCTCAGGCAGCAGGATTAAATCCAGTAAAGATAAATTGTGTGGTTCGTAATTCGGGCGATGAACCCGATGCCAAGGAAGTAGCTGCTTTTTGTAAGGCTAATAATTTATCCATCCGTTACATTCATCAGATGAATCTTGAAGATGGTTCCTTTTCGAAGGTTGAGGGTGGTGAAGGTGGCAAATGCGATACCTGCAACCGAATACGCCTGACCGCCGATGGCACCTTTAAGCCTTGCTTATTTAATGAGGCTGGCTACAATACCAAAACGCTGGGAAATAATGAAGCATTTAATCAAGCCATAACCAACAAACCTAAATCGGGAACAAAAAATAAAAGTGGTCGCTTTAATCAAATAGGTGGTTAAAAAAATGAAACACTTGACACTATTAACAAAATTAGAACTAAACATATGGTGCGAAATAAAAATATAAAACCTCTGTGTCTTTGCGCCTCTGCGTTAATTTATCTTTTATCTTAATACTTATATCTTGATACTATTTAATAAACATGAAAAATAAACTATCACACATAGATAAAAAAGGAAAAGCCAACATGGTAGATGTGGGCGATAAAGCCATTCAGAAACGAAGTGCCAAAGCCTGTGGTTTTATTCAACTCAACGAAGAAACATTAGAGCAAATAAAGGAGAACAACAATAAAAAAGGCGATGTGCTTACGGTAGCTGAAATAGCTGGCATACAAGCCGCCAAAAGATGTTCTGATTTAATTCCACTTTGTCATACACTTCTATTGAGTAAAGTAGCTGTGACATGCGAACTTAAAAGCAAAGGCGTTTATGTTCATTCCGAAGTAAAATGCAAAGGAGAAACAGGTGTAGAGATGGAAGCTCTTACTGCGGTTAATGTGGCTTTACTTACTGTCTACGACATGTGTAAAGCAGTGGATAAAAACATGGTGATCACTGACATCAAGCTACTTGAGAAAAAGAAAAAATAGTAACCCAATTCTGGCGATAAAATAATACAATTATATCATGCAAATAAAAGTTTTAGCTGTTAATACTTCCGAAAAGAAAGGCACTGTTAAAAAACCGCAAGATCAAATCACGCTTGATGCCAATGGTGTTATAGGTGATGCACACAGTGGCCCCTGGCACCGTCAAGTCAGTTTATTGGCTACCGAAAGCGTGAAGAAGTTTGAGAAGGACGCCAAACGAGAGATTAAGCCTGGCGAGTTTGCCGAGAACATCACAACCAGTGGAATAGAGTTGCATAAACTTCGTCCTTTTGATAAGTTGATAGGGCAAAACATAGAGTTAGAGGTAACACAAATTGGTAAGAAATGCCATGGCGATAATTGCAACATCTTTAAAGAGGTTGGTAACTGTGTGATGCCCAAAGAGGGCATTTTTGCGCGTGTATTAAAAGGTGGTACTTTACAAGCCGATGATTCTTTTATGTATTTTCCACGTACCTTCAAATGTCAGATTATTACCATGAGCGACAGAGCCTACGCCGGCGTGTATCATGACAAAAGTGGCCCCTTGCTGAATAAACTATCTGCCGAATATTTCGAGAAACAACAATATCCTGTTGAGATTTCAAACCTAATTTTACCCGACGATAGCCGCATGTTGGAAACCACGCTTCACAGTAGCATTGGCGATAGTATCGACATTGTATTTATTACCGGAGGTACGGGTATTGGTCCCAAAGACATTACTCCTGAAACAGTTCGTAAAATAATAGATAAGGAGATACCAGGTATCATGGAGATGATTCGCATGAAATATGGACAAGGCAAACCAGGTGCTTTATTAAGTAGAAGTGTTGCAGGCTTAGCGTCCAAAACATTAATCTACGCCATTCCAGGAAGCCCCAAAGCAGCGAAAGAATATGCTGATGAAATATTCAAGACCTTTATGCATTGTGTGAGAATGATTGAAGGGATTGATAGTCATTGAAAAAAGCTGCTGGCTGCTAGCTAACAGCCAGCAGCATTTTTTATTTTATATTCTACTTAAGTTAGCTTGTAACATCTTCACTTGCTCACGAAATGCCTTGCTCTTATCCAATTTCTTCACATCGGCCAGGTATTTCTTAGCAACTCCTTTTTGACGCTTTTGCATAGCTGCAGCTGCCAATTGTAATTTGGCCATTGCTACATCATGATCCATCTTTAATCCGGTTGAAATGGCCTTTTTAAAGAATTTTTCTGCTTCGTTTAGGTTTACCTGACTATTCACAACACCATTTAGGAAATAATAATAGGCCAGTTGTCGCTTAATTAAACTTTCCTCAGGCTTTTTAAGCATTGCCAAAAACTTCCCTGCCGTGGCTAGTTTCTCTTTGCGTACAAACCAGAATGCCATTACTAATTTCTCATTTTTGAAATAACTTAAAACTGCCAAGCCAGATAAAAACACCAACAATAATCCCGTTCCGATATTTCCCTCAATAAACTGCCAAACCGCTGCGGCCATTGCTAGTGCCGCTATAACAAATCGTAATATTTTAGATATCATCTCTTTTATTTTTTTAGGGTCGTAAAGATAATATTACATAGCACAATCAGTCAAAAAAAATGTGCATTTAAGTGGAATGGCATTAACTTTTTTCATTATTTAAAAAGTAGGTAAAGCATGGCGTTAGAAAATTTCAACTACCCGATCCAAGAGTTGGTTTCCAGGTTGTGATGGTAGTCGAAGAATTATAAGCGATCTGAGCTAACAATTTTATGTCGAACTCAGGTTATTAAGAACCAGTTTCATAACAAAATACTTTTCTGCTTGTTATTAAAGGAGGTTTCCATCAAACTTTAATGACATGAAACAGATAAGTTATATCCTCATTGCTCTTTTTGCCATTAACATAAGTTGCTCGTCCAAAAAGAAAAAAGAACAACTTAAGGATGAAGGGCAAGTTCTTTATAATAATTACTGTGTTGGTTGCCACAACGAGAACAAGTCTCCTTTTACCCAAAGACAATGGCTATTTGGTTCATCTAAAGATGAAATAAGCAATAGCATAAAACATGGTAGAGTGTCCTACGGCATGCCTGCCTTTAGTCAAGGTTTAAGTGATGAACAAATTGAGCTATTGAGCTCATACGTCCTGTCGCTCAGCTTACAGAAGAATAACACGAATACTGATATAGCGTCGGAAAGCGAACTTATTAAAAGTGAAGAACAAAACTTTAAAATAGAAACAATTGTTGATGGACTGGATATTCCCTGGGGACTTGAGTTTCTACCAGATGGCAGTTTATTGATTTCGGAACGCAATGGTGATTTACTAATACTTACCCCGGAAGGCCAATTGACTAAAGTTGGTAATGTGCCAAAAGTACTAGCCAAAGGTCAGGGTGGTTTACTCGATTTAGAATTGCACCCTGATTACAATAATAATGGGTGGATTTACCTGGCTTATTCAAGACCTAGTGACGCAGATGACAAAAAAGCAAATACTGCTATAATGCGTGCTCGCTTACAAGGCCAACAACTTATTGACAATGAGGTTATTTTTAAAGCTACGCCCGAAACAGATAAACGCCACCATTATGGCTGCAAATTAGAATTTGACAAGGATGGTTACCTGTATTTCTCTGTTGGCGATAGAGGTAATCGTGATAGAAACCCCCAGAGTTTGGATAACGACTGTGGTAAGATTCATCGCATCCATGATGATGGAACGGTTCCAGTTGATAATCCTTTTATAAGCAATAAAAATGCTCGTGCTTCCATCTATTCCTATGGCCACCGCAATCCGCAAGGCGTATGTATGCACCCCGAAACAGGTCAAATTTGGACCGATGAGCATGGGCCAAAAGGTGGCGATGAGATAAATCGTATTGAAGCAGGTAAAAACTATGGTTGGCCTGTCATCTCATTTGGCATCAACTACAATGGTACCACTTTTACCAACGATACAGCCAAAGTGGGCATGGAACAACCTTTACACTATTGGGTTCCAAGCATCGCGCCATGCGGCATGACCTTTGTTAAAGGCGACCGCTATCCTAACTGGAAAAACAATATTCTCACTGGCTCACTTCGCTTTAAGTATCTGCATCGGGTTGTATTGGATGGAGACAAAGTAATACATGAAGAAAAGCTACTTGAAGATATCGGTCGGGTTAGGAATGTAGAAATGAGTCCTGATGGATACATTTATGTGGCTGTTGAAAAGCCCGGTAAAATTTTAAAACTCATTCCGCAATAATGCCATCTAATTCTAAGCTCAATAAATGGGTATAATACTGAAAGCCTATCGATTACTTATTACTTGCTGCTTATTACTGCTGGCATTTATTAGCCAGGCACAGATAAGTTCAATTTCACAAACAGACACCTTAGCTCATCGTTACAAGCTTGATGAAATAACAGTTAATGCACCCATTAATGTGTTATCTATCAAACAATGGCCGGGAAGTGTGGCTGGAATAGATTCATTGGAGTTAACAAGGGGAAACTCTTATATACTGGCACAACAACTCAACAAGGTACCGGGTGTTTTAATGCAGCAAGGCACCTTAAGTACCAACCGTATCACCATTCGTGGTATTGGTTCGCGCACGCCTTATAATAGTAATCGGATAAAAGCCTACTGGGGGAATATCCCTTTAACCGATGGTGATGGAGTGACCTCAATAGAAGATATTAGCTTCAATGACATTCCTGCTCTTCAAGTACTAAAAGGACCTTCATCAGCTTTATACGGAGCGGGCTTAGGCGGTGTCATTTTAATCGATCCCTGGATATCTACTCCAAGTAAAAACCAAATCAATTTTCAAAGTGAGGTAGCCAATTACACCACTTTCTCAAATCAACTATCGGCCAATTTAAAACATCAAAAAGGATTCACTACCATTTCGACTAGTCACTTATCGAGCAATGGCTATCGAAACAATAGCAAATACAAACGCTATAATATAAGTTTGAAAGGAAAGTATTTTCTGGGCAAAAACACCCTGCATTATTTGTATAACTATCGCTATCTAAACGGACAAATACCTAGCTCCTTGGACAGTACTGATTTTTATAATACGCCTGAAAAAGCAGCTGCGTCGTGGGCAGCAATACGTGGATATGAAGAGGCCAATCGACATATTGCCAGCCTTGAATTAGCTACACAAATTAATTCCAAATTCTATCATTCTGTTGCTTTATTCAGTACTTTTTCAAATCTGGATGAATTACGCCCCTTTAACCAACTTGATGAATCAAAAAAGTCAATTGGCTTAAGAGACCAATTGTCCTATTCTCACCATTCACTTCGTTTGGAAGCCGGCTTTGAACTCATGATCGAAAATAATAACGTGAACCTGTATGGTGTAAAAGAGTCAAATGATGGCCAACTATTAAGTGAGGCAAAAATAAAACGGCAATACGTTAACATATTTGGCCTGGCTGAATATACCGTGCAGGATAAACTACTGGTACAGACCGCTCTCAACATCAACCAAACCCGATACCAACATCAAGATCTTAAAACAAATACTAAGCTTAATCATTATTACCCTTTTGTGTTCTCTCCACGTATGGGCCTGAATTACCAACTCAGTTTATCTTCTCATTTATATGCGGCCGCAGGCCATGGCTTCTCTACCCCTTCGGTTGAAGAAGCTCAAATGCCGGACGGATCGTTTAATGAAGCAATAAAGCCCGAGGAAGGTTTACATTTTGATCTGGGTTATCGCTTCAATTCTGAAAATGATAAAACCAATGCTGAATTGACGGCCTACTGGATGCATATGTCGAATCTGCTGGTTACTAAACGGGAAAGTGAAGAGCAATTTTATGGAATTAATGCAGGTAAAACGATTCATCGAGGTATTGAAGCGCAGTTTAAACAGAGCATCATGTTTGGCAATTCTTCTGAGCTTTTGCTCAGTTCATCCTACTCGCAATCTATAAATACCTTTGAAGAATTTATTGACAAGGGCAATAATTATAAGGGCAATGACTTACCAGGCATTCCAAAATTTTCGGCCTATTTAGGTGTCAACTATAGGATCAATAGAACGAACATCCATCTTAACTATCAACATTGGGGAGAGCAATACCTAAGAGATGATAATAGTAAACGCTACGTGGGTTTTGGAGTACTTGTTGGTAAAATCAGTCAGGCCTTTACTTTGGGAGCATTTACAGGTCAACTCTACATTGGTGCCAATAATATTCTAAACAAGCACTATGCCTCTATGGTGCTCATCAATGCACCTTCTTTTGGCAATAAGCAGCCTCGATATTACTACCCGGCTTTACCATTTAATATGTATGGTGGAATTAGCATTAAGCTATATTAATTACGTTCTTATATTATTAATTATAGCTTGAAATAATTAGTATCTTGCTAACCCATTAAACCAACCTAACATTATGAAAAAAATGATGTCAACACTCATCCAAATGAATATTTTATCTCAGCTCATTGATACTAACATGGATAAACTTAGTAATTACTTGTATCCAAACCTTTTTGTTTAGACCGAAGAAAGCAAACAGTTATGTATGCTATATATACGTAATGTTATTGCAAATGAGAATCAGTTGGTACAAGTCTATGAGAATTTCATTGAAGAGCATATTAAAACGGTACAGTAGGGTAATGCTTTTTATATAAATACTATCAAATGAATGAAGTATAATAATCAATCGAATAAATAAAAAAAAACGGAAGAAAAAAAATGAAAAAGCGAAGGACTTGGAGCATATAAAGTTTTTGATTCAACAAACAGAAGAAAGAATCAAAATGGTCGATACGAAAGCATCAATCTTAATTGCCTTTTTTGCAATTCTATTTGGCAGTAATGAATTAATAAAATCATTAATATCATTCTTTAGTGTACCAACGCTTATAAATGTTATACTTGGTATTCTTCTACTATTATCTTTTATCTTTCTTATTTTAACCATCCGACCGGTTAAAGGATGGCAATTATTATGGGATTTTAAAAAAAGTGGCAAAAAAGAAAGAGCTACAAATAATAGTTTCTGGCTGATGTCTGAGAGTCAAGTTGATCAATTCAATTTTGATCATATATTCAATTACAATGAGAGTTATTTGATATTGTTCAAGGAGTTGTGTAAAAGGCGTATTCTTAAATATGCACATTACAGGCGATCAATGTGGTTTCTTAGAACAAGTATTATAGTTTTTATTGGCTATTTGTTTTATTATGCAGGCCATATGATCTTTAAAGGATAAGGACTTTGACTATTAAAACAGTTAATCTAAAAGACAAATTTGATGCATTTTCTGATTATTGGAATCCGAAAATTGTGGGAGAGCTAAATGGACAACTGGTTAAGTTGGCTAAGTTCAAAGGCGAGTTTATGCTTCATCAACACGAGCACGAAGACGAAATGTTTCTAGTGATTGAAGGTAAGCTAATGATGGAATTAGATGATAAAACACTGCAAATAAACGCAGGTGAATTTGTGATTATTCCAAAAGGCACCAATCATAAACCAATGGCTCTTGGCGAAGTAAAGGTGCTTTTATTTGAACCAGATACTACTGTAAATACGGGAAACACAGAGAATGAATTCACTGTAAAAAAGCTTGATGAGATTTAAGATCAGAAAATAAAAGAAGTGTTACAAAAATGCCAATTAATGAAATTGAAGAAGTAATAAAGGTAATTGATAATCGAAACCTTAAATCATAAATGAAACAAATATTAATTACAATATTAAGCCTTATCATTCTAGGCTGTGAACTGGAAGATAACCTAACCATAAAAGCATGTCAAGGAATCACTAACGAAGGTGAAATAAAAATAAATGAAGAAGTTATTTTTACAAATTGCTCGGAAAACGCAAGCTTTTACATGTGGAATTTTGGAGATGGTAATGTATCAACATTAAAGGTCCCAAGTCATATTTATCTGGAAGCTGATACATATATTATTGAGTTAGCTGTTCAAAACACTGTGTTTGAAGATTTAAATGGTGATGGACTGATTAATACTGATGATATAGTAAGAAGAGGTTCTGATATTTCGAGTATGCTAATTACTATCGCCTCAGAGTGAGAATAAACCCGAGAGCCCTATAAACCAAATGGAATTAAAGACAGTATTCGTATCAAATAGCCCAATTGATTGCCACATTTTAAGAGGGCGATTAGAGAGTGATGGACTGGATGCATTCATCTATGATGAAAACATTGTGTGGGTTGATCCTTTTAAAGCAGTTGCAATTGGTGGCGTTAAACTAAAGGTCCCATTCGATCAAGTTGAGAAAGCCATCAATATCATGAGCGCAATTAAAGATGGTCACCTTGCTGATGAGCAAGGTCAATATGATATCAAAACCGCTCTTGATTCGGTAGCTGCTCGTCAAAACAAAATATTAGAGCTGAAATACAAGTTTAGACAAGATGCTAATTTTCTTGATCAAGAAAAATCAATTAAATGGGATAGTTTATCGCCTCAAGATATTGCCGATACTATAACTGACGAAAAGGAGTTTGCCGCTTTAACCAAGAAAGCTTTCAAGTTTGAATGGGAACAGTTTTTTTTCGAGCTATTCGACTTTGAAAGAAATTTCTTTAAATATCTACGTCCAAGACCAACAACTTACTTTCTGGATAAAGATTTAGTTGATAAGTTTCACAAAATAGGAAATGAAACAGCGACAAAGTTCTGTCCTCGTTGCCAATCAGATAATGTCAGTTATGGCTATGCGATCGACTACAAATGGGACATTCCATATCTGATACTATCATTCTTAGTTATTATTCCATTTCCTTTAATACGAAAAAAGAACCATTGTTTTGCTTGTGGCTCAAACTTTAAGAACATTAATAGTACACCCTAAACTAATTTAAATAACAACTCTAACGATGAAGAAACTTTTAATTCTATTTATGGTATTACTTAATACCACTTTATTTGCACAAGATACAAGCAATCCAGTTACAACAACTGCCTTACCATTCTTAAACATTAATACCAATTCAAGAATGAGTGCAATGGGTGATATTTCTGTTGTATCCTCATCCTTTTATAAAGATGCTGGCCTGTTTCATAATCCTGCTCTTTTGGCTAAAAAAGGCAGATACGCAGGCGCTAGCTTCACAAATGTGCCTTGGTTAGAAAATATGAGCGATGACATAGCACTTACTAACTTTAACGCTTATTACTCAATCAATGCTAAAAACACCATTGGCTATAGCTACAAACAATTAGATATGGGTAAGATATTTATGGAGGATGAACAAGGGCAAATTCTTTTTTCAGCTGAACCAAGAGACTTTTACCATCAATTTAGCTATGCGCATACTGTAAACGAGCACTTTTCTTTTGGCGCTGGGATAAAATATATTAAGAGCGATTTAGACAACATGGCTACTTACATGAATTTCAAAAACGTTAATACTTTCGCTATTAACATAGGGGCCGAGTATGACAGATCATATTCTATTTCAAATAACTCAAAACTGAACGCTCATGTTGGTATGGCCTTTTCAAACATAGGGCCTAAGATTAAATATTCAGATGAGCCAGAAATGGAAAAAACGTCAATCCCCAGCTTATTCGGAATTGGTATTCTTTTGAATCCCGATTTTTATTTATCTGAGAAACTTAGGCTAAACGCAGATCTGGCTTATCAGGCAGATAAGACCTTAGTATCTAGTGAATCAAAAGAACTAATTCATAAACTTGGTTCAGAACTCAGACTAAATTACGAAGACATCTTATATGTTGCATTGCGATTAGGAACCTTAATGGAACCCGAATCAAGAGGCAGTGGTTTTAACACATCAGGGTTCGGCATTGGGGTCTATGGTTTTGTTATTGACTACAAGAAAATTAAGTCAGATTCGAATAGCATAGATGGTACTACAGCTTTTACCTTTGCTTACCGCACAAATTTGGAGAAGTTATTTAGATTTTAAGTAAAAATAAACAGCTGAAGCCATAACATTAAAAGAAAAATACAAAGGCCTTAATATTACACAATCAATTATTTAGCATAAATTGATAATGATAACACAAATACAATTATTTTAGAACAAATCAATTGAACCCATGAGATAGTTTGAAATTAATAATTCTAGTTCCTGGATCAAAAATAAGTTTTAGCAAAAAAGCGTACGAGGCACAATGCTCTAGTGGTATTGAAAAAAAATGACTCAACACCCCTTAATAAATATTAAAAGCGGCACATTTTTTGCTTGTAATAATTAAAATTAATATAACCTACTGGCGTAATAAAACCAATTAATTATGAAGTCTTTTACTCTAAACCTTCTTGTATTTGCATCAATCTTCACTCTAACAAATTGTGAGAAAAATGAAGAATCTCCACAATCTCAAATCCTTTATCAAGAATTTGAAATTGATGTTTCAAATTTCAATAATGAAATCTTAACCTACGACATTAATGGGGACAAGGTGGATGACATTCAGCTAACCAAAGAATTTGATATGAACGAATTGGATCTTGAGTGCCTAATATCAATAACCCCATCGACTGATAATATAAAATTAGCTTACATTAAAACTTCACCGGAAATCGACTTTATATATTTCAATGACATAATTGATAAATCGGATATTTTTGAGTGGCAGAATCAAATGGAAACTAAATGGATTTTAAAAAACTACACAGATGGTGATGAGTTTTATTCATCAGAAGTTTATTTTGGATTAAAAATAGAACAAAACAAGCAAATTTATTACGGTTGGTTTCAATTAAGCCATTGTGTAATAAAAAATATGGGATTCTGTTTAATCCCAGATAAATCAATTAAAGCAGGTCAAAAAAAATAGTAACTCTGAACATACTAAATGTTGACCATTTAGTTTTTTTTTAGTTTGTATCACCATTTCTCAGAAAAAACAGCCACTGCCCATCACAGGCATGTGGCTGTTCCTAACCTAACCCAATCCTATTAATTTAAATATGCATCAACAGCATTATTGCGCTGCTGTGCGTGTGTTTTAAGTTCATTTATTGCATTATCAAAACTAGTACTCGACTGCAAGAAAGTATACCCAGGCTGCTCCTCATAAGCATAGTCCTTTATTAAGTTATAATGCGCTTCGTAAAGTGCATTTAATTGTTCAGGCACAAACACTTCGTCTACAAACTGACGTATATAAGCCTGATAAATCGCCTCATATTCGTCGTCGGCGATTAAGTATGAGATAAGTGGCCACGAACTACCCACATCATTCAAATCTAAACTTAATGCTCCGCCTTGTTTTCCTTCTTGTAAGGCCTCGTTATTATCCCATGGAATCCATGTTAACAACCCAGTTTCCGGCATGTTGTAGAGGTAATAATTATGTGTCATCCGCCCATAAGTATCCCAATTTTGAATAACCGTATTGGCAGCCAACCATTTCAAGAAACCATCCACATCTAACACAGCTGATAAATCAGATTTCCATTGTGTAGCATTACTTGTTCTTACACTGCTATTCAATACCTCGCAAAGTGCTTTAACATCCGAATAATCACCCTCATCTTCATTGCTCTTCTTCTCCATCTCAGAGTCATTATAGCTTCCCTGTTCAAAGCTGGCTGCTGTTCCATCGGGCTTATATAGATTCCCCGAATCATCACCAACTTGAGTTTCAATAACCGTATCGTCCATTTCTTCCACCAATGCATATACGCCATAATATTGCGACCCACTACCATGATTTACATACACAGCACAAAAAGTGGTTTGAGATGATATTAAGCCAAAATCGCGAAACAAATCAGCCACTACTTTTTCGCGCATAAGCGAAGCATCGTCGTAGTTGTTATTTAAATTCAACTGCTTAAAACCATAAAAACGTTGGTTCTTTATTTGTGGATAATCATCTTCAAACTCATCAAAATCTAATTTAAACGATAACTTATTATTACCCGACTGATAAGCGCTCTTCAAGCTGGAATTACCTTTAAAACGAACACCTACCTTATACCATTGTTTATCACCAAAATAAAAATCACAAGGCACCCAGATAGGGTCAAAGTCGACATCGCCTGGCGCACTGCCACCTGGCCCTCCTCCGTTTCCAGGACCACCCCCGGTTGAACCGAGGTTAGTTGCCAAATCGCTTTGCATTAATGACCAGTTTTCAGCGTTAATGGAGATATCGAAACGCAAAACTTCATCCTGATTAAAAACGACTTGATAATCAAGGTCTGCATCTTTACTGTGTGTTGCATCTGTCCAATCGGATAATTCGCCTAATTCTTCGAATACTATTTCGTCTGTTAGGTCGTTAACAACATCCTCATCACGACAAGCTATAAATGCCAGACTGAATATCATCAAGCTTAAAACAATTTTTTCTTTCATAATTCTAAAATTTTATTTTATATCCCAAGCTAACAATGTGCTTGTTACGTAACGATTCCATGTAATAATCCAATTTATAACTCACTCCTAGGTAATTTTTCTTAAAGAGTTTGTAATCCATGCCCAAGGAATAACGCATTTTGTACAAGTCACCACCGTCAAGCTGTTGAAATGCCTCAATTCCAACGTAGGGCGTTAACTTGCATTTGGCAATATCGTAATCAACAGATGCCTTGTATCGCATCATCTCACTACCGTCTTCATAATCATCATCCGCAAAATCGGTATAACGCAGGCGAAAGGCTGTCTCGAATCGACCAAAGTCCTTTTTAAGTTTAGCGGTCAAGGCATATCGATGTAGATATTCTGTTGGTTTGTTATCTTTAGGATCACCAATAAAACGATATGTTGCTCCCAACAAAAGAAACTTATATGGTTTATAAACCAACTCACTCTCAATATTATATTTCTTTATTGAGAAGTTTTCATCAAAACGTATCTCAGGGCTCACCTTCAACTTCAGGTTCTTCACCAACTTAATATTGGCTTGAACCGAAGTACGAGTCTCTAAATCGTTCTCTACACTTTGAGCCCTTAAACCTCCTGATAGGAATATTAAGCCAAGAATCAAACCTGTTTTTATATTTACCTTCATGCCAAATCTATTTAAATTTACCCTGTTCATCATTCCCGTTGGCATTGTAATAGAGTGTAAACTCAGCCACATCTCTCAAAAAATCAATTTTCTCAACCTCATAGCGATTGATGTTGATGCCCGTACGATTTTTTAAGTCATTCAATAGCTCATCGTGCTTGAGCGAATGGATATTCTCAATCTTTTCATAAATCAATTTTACCGATAGTTCCTGCTTTAACATCAAGCGTTTTTCAAGAATCCATAGACCAAAAAGGATAGCCATATTGGTAAAGAGTAACTCTGCATAACTCACTTTTTTGCTTGCTAAAGCGTTAACAACAGCAACACCGATGATAATAAAGAGATATGTCATTTCTTTAATTGGGATGGCATCGGTTCGATACCTGATGATTCCAAAAATGGCGAATAGACCTAAGGCAAATCCTAATTCTAACTTTACATTATTCAACAAAAAACACATAAGAAATACCATTACACCTATGGCCAAATAACTGAAATAATAATCCTTGCGCTTACTATGTTTGGCATACATAAAGTGAACAATGGAAAATATCAGTCCTGTACTGAGAATAAAGCGGACAAGTAATTCCGAAAAATCACCCACATTTATTAATTTTATCCCAAGAAACCTTAACTGATCCTCCCAACTTGCAACTTCTTCAATGGGCACATCGCTCGCCACTACAGTATTCAAAATATCTAATATCATTCGTCTTAGTTTTTAATTAACTCGTTCGACCGCATTACTTTCTCAATGCGACGTATCTTATTTTTGAAGGCATTTCGTTTTAAGTAGGTATCAAGCACCGATCGGCCTACACAATATTTACTGAAACCAGAAGACTTGATGCGCTGATTACGAAGAATCAAAGCCAATGGAGAGATGCCTGAGTTAGCCTCAGCTTTTATTTCTACAATCACCAGATCATCAAAACGCATTTCCTTTATTCCGTTTTTAAAGCGAATATTTAAATCGATGGTACAACGTTCCTTAAATCCCTTATGAACCATCGTCAGGCGAGTGAACTGGTTTAAAAGTGATGCTTTTAATTCTTCCACTTCAAAAGGCGTTTGTTCAGTTAAGAATTGATTTTCAGCCTCAGTAAAGTCTGAAGATTCAGGCTCTGCAGTAATTCGTGTCTTAATGGTTCTTCCGATATTACTCTTGAATTTAACCTCTAAAAAGCTGATACCAGAATTAACATAGGTGCGCCTGCGAATTTTAAATCGATTCAACTTACCCTTGTGATGATCAACAAACATTTTATCCGAACCTGTATCGTAATAAGTCGTTTTATAGGGCAATTGACTTTCTCCATCAATATTTAAAATGTAATAATCATGCTTGATGGATTCCAATAGATCTGGCAACTGGCTTCGATGGAACCAATATTTGCGATCAGTTCTATTCATCAACTTCACCTTATCCATTTCTTTTAATTGTATGGTCTCAAAGTCTAGTTTCATAAGCATTACCTCAATCATTTCAGAAGTAAAACTAAGGCTGAAGCACGATCTTAGAAAAAAGAATCTACGGACTCGGTGATTTTATCAACGAAATGAATGTTGATGACTTAAACCTGAAAACGATTTCATTAAGATAATCCCACCTTCGTACTTAAAATGGAATAAAACAGAAAGCAATTAAATTCGTTTAATTGGCGTAATTAGCGGATTAGATTTATGGCAATCGTTTAACTTTGAGTTTATTTGATTTTAGCAGTAAGCTTTAGTAATTTAGGTAGCTCGCCCTTTCAAATTGGTCATTTGTCCTTTTAAAAAGGATAAAAACAACTTAATAAGTAGTTTAGAGCCATAAAAAGGAATCAATCAAAAAACTAAAATATAAGCTCATGAAGAAATTTGTATTTATTTTCTTAGCTGCGATGATCGGAACAATGACATATGCCGAAGAACTAAATTCGCCTGACAACAACTTTAGCCTTAAAGCAGAAGTTAAAGACGGGAAAGCGGTTTATCAACTTTCCTACAAAGGAAAAACCATTATCAAACCCAGCACATTAGGACTTGAATTAGTAGATGCTGAAGACTTAATGGATGGTTTTACTTTGGTAAATACCCAACGCGATAGTTTTGATGAAACTTGGCAACCGGTGTGGGGCGAGTATAAGGAAATACGTAACAACTATAACGAATTGGCGCTTACACTTGAGCAGAAAGACACGGAGAGAAAGGTACTCATCCGTTTTCGCTTGTTCAACGATGGACTTGGTTTTCGCTATGAGTTTCCTGAGCAAGAGAAACTGACATATTTTGTGATTAAGGAAGAACACAGCCAGTTTGCTATGGCAGGCGATCATACTGCATTTTGGATTCCTGGTGATTTTGACACACAGGAGTACGATTATACCAAATCAAAGCTTTCGGAAATTAGGGCTAAGATGGAAGGTGCTATTACGCCCAATGCGTCACAAAGGCAATTTTCTGAAACAGGTGTGCAAACCGCTCTTATGATGAAAAGTGACGATGGCCTATATATCAACTTACACGAGGCAGCCTTGATCGATTATTCGTGTATGCACCTTGAGTTAGATGACAAAAACTTGGTATTTGAATCATTCCTTACACCTGATGCACAAGGTAACAAAGGGTATATCCAGGCACCTTTTAACACACCATGGCGTACGGTCATTGCGAGTGATAATGCTGCTAACATATTAACATCAACTTTAACGCTTAATTTGAACGAGCCTTGTAAATACGAAGATACCTCATGGATTACACCTGTTAAATACATTGGTGTTTGGTGGGAAATGATAACAGGTAAAAGCTCGTGGGCATATACCGATTTACCTAGTGTAAAACTGGGAGAAACGGATTATTCTAAAACAGTTCCCAATGGCAAACATGCGGCCAACACAGCCTATGTGAAGCGTCACATCGACTTTGCTTCTGAACATGGTTTAGATGCTGTATTGGTTGAAGGTTGGAACGAAGGCTGGGAAGATTGGTTTGGAAAATCGAAGGATTATGTTTTCGATTTTGTGACGCCTTATCCTGATTTCGATGTAGAAGAATTACGTGATTATGCCAAGAGCAAAGGGGTTCGTTTGATGATGCACCACGAAACATCTGGTTCGGTTCGTAACTACGAGCGCCATTTAGATCAAGCTTACCAGTTTATGGCTGATAACAATTACAACTCGGTAAAGAGCGGTTATGTAGGTGACATTATTCCACGTGGCGAAACACATTATGGCCAATGGATGGTGAACCATTATCTATACGCAGTAACTAAAGCTGCCGAATACAAAATTATGGTGAATGCTCACGAGGCCGTTCGTCCAACAGGTTTGTGTCGTACTTATCCTAATCTGATTGGCAACGAAAGTGCACGTGGTACCGAGTACGAATCATTTGGTGGAAATGCGCCAAACCATACCACTATACTGCCATTTACACGCCTCATTGGTGGCCCAATGGATTACACACCTGGTATTTTCGAAACGGATATTAGTCAGTACAATCCAGACAATACATCATATGTAAGAAGTACACTGGCTCGTCAATTGGCATTGTATGTTACCATGTACAGTCCTTTACAGATGGCTGCGGACATACCAGATACTTACGAACAATACATGGATGCTTTCCAATTTATAAAAGATGTACCAGCCGATTGGGACGACACCAAAGTATTGGAAGCCGAACCTGGCGATTACATTACCTATGCGCGTAAAGAAAAAGGAAGTAACGATTGGTATGTAGGCTCAACTAATGGTGATACCAGCCGAAACTCCAATCTCAAATTTGATTTCCTGACGGCAGGAGAAAAGTATATCGCCACCATATATGCTGATGCCAAGGATGCCCATTACAAGGATAATCCAAAGGCATATGTTATAAAAAAATATGTGGTTAGCAGCAAAAGTAAATTAAGTCAATATTGTGCTGCTGGTGGCGGTTATGCCATTAGTATCACGCAAGTGCAAGATAAGTCCGAAACCAAGGGATTGAAGAAATTATAGATTCAAGGAATATATTCTACAAGAAAGCCGCATCTCTTAAAGGGTGCGGCTTTTATTTTATCAAGTTCGCCATATATAGCAACTTTAAGCTATTTCGCTTCTAACTCATTCAAATGCTGCATCTTTTTCATGTGCAAGAAACTTTGAATGCCACCTAGGTGAGCTTTAACTCTTTTATTGCCGAATTCATATACTTTATCAACCAGACCATCCAGAAAGTCACGATCATGCGATACCAGAATCAAAGTACCATCATAGGCTTTGAGCGCAGCTTTTAATATATCCTTGGTTTTCATATCAAGGTGATTGGTTGGCTCATCCAGAATCAACAAGTTAACCGGTTCGAGCAAAAGTTTTATCATGGCTAAACGGGTGCGTTCACCACCCGAAAGCACTTTCACCTTTTTGGTAGAGTTATCGCCTCCAAACATAAATGCGCCCAACATATCCTTTACCTTGGTACGAATATCTCCTTTTGCCACATCATCGATAGTTTGAAATACGGTTAAATCTTCATCAAGTAATGAAGCCTGGTTCTGTGCAAAATAACCAATCATGGTATTGTGCCCTAACTGCAAATCTCCTTTATAGTCAATCTCATCCATAATGGCTTTCACCAAGGTGGATTTACCCTCACCATTCTTACCAACAAAAGCTACTTTTTCGCCCCGTTCAAGCGTTAGTGAAGCCTCAGAAAAAACCAAGTGATCATCGTAGGACTTTTCAACTTCCGATAGAATCAAAGGATAACTACCCGAACGCGGAGCTGGTGGAAACTTTAATCGTAAAGCCGATGTATCTTCCTCATCCACCTCAACTATTTGCAGCTTCTCAAGCATCTTCACACGCGATTGCACTTGCAGCGTTTTTGAGTAGGTACCTTTAAAGCGCTCAATAAAAGCTTGATTATCGGCAATCATCTTCTGTTGTTCTTCAAAGGCCTTTTGCTGATGTACACGACGTTCTAATCGTAACTCTAAATATTTTGAATAATTGACTTTATAATCGTAGATACGTCCCATGGTTACTTCGATGGTACGCGTGGTGATGTTATCAACAAATGCCCTATCGTGCGAAATAACAATAACTGCCTTACCACAGTTAATCAGAAACTCTTCCAACCATTGTATCGATTCGATATCAAGGTGATTAGTTGGCTCATCCAGTAATATCAAATCTGGATTTTGAAGTAATATCTTAGCCAGCTCAATTCGCATACGCCAACCTCCACTAAAGGTGTTGGTTGCTTGAGTAAAATCGCTTCGTAAAAAACCTAGACCCAGCAAAACTTTCTCAACCTCGGCATCAAAATTGGTTTCTTCAATGGAATAAAACTTCTCACTTAAGGTCGAAACATCTTCGATCAATTTATAATATTCTTCGGACTCATAATCAGTCCGCGACTCTAGTTGTGTATTTAAGTCTGCTATTTCCTTCTCCATGGCATGAATGTGCGCAAATGCCTGAGAAGCTTCCTCAAATACGGTGCGCGTATCTTCAGTCATCAGATGCTGTGGCAAATAGGCCACCACCTTATCCTTTGGCACAGAAACATTGCCTTTATTGGCTTCGCGTGCTCCTGCCAATATTTTAAGCAAGGTTGATTTACCCGCACCATTCTTCCCCATCAGAGCAATTCTATCCTTTTCGTTTATAACAAACGAAATGTTTTTAAATAGTGTGCTTGCTCCAAACTCTACCGTTAATCCGTCAACTGAAATCATCTGAATATTTATTTTGCGGCGCAAAGATAAAAGAATCAATCAATAGATTAAGACTTTAACACGTTTGATTCAGGGAAATTGCTATTAAACAATAAAATAAAAAAGACCACGAATTTCACTAATTATCACAAATTGTTCCGCTTTGCGGAACTAAAAATCTGTTTAATCATAGAATTGAAAATCAGCGAAGCTAAATCTGTGGTTAAAAATAGAATGTATTATTTATTAATGTTTTTAAAGGCGATACCCCTGAAAGACAATTCAAGGTAAAATACCTAATGTTCAGGTTCCCAAATAAGTCGGAGAAAAGTACTAAAGCGATCCGAATCGCGATTAATAGGAATGCCAGTAACAATACCTAACATTAAACCTTCGAATATGCCAAGTCGCATTTGCGGACGTATCACCATGTTAAATCCATCAGATTCAAAAAACTTATTGAACTCTACACCTACAAAATTATCAGTTTCGGGTATGGTGTAATGTATACTAGTATGCATATCGAATTGACTGTGCCAGTCACCTGACTTAAAATGCTGTTCAAAAACTGGTCCCGTGTAAATAAGTGTATGCCAATTTTGCCACCATCGTTTTGCAATAATAAAAATAGGATTATAAACATTACCTGTAAAAAGGGGATTGCCAAAATTTTCAAACTCGCCCACTTCTAACTCATTGATATAAGCCAAGGCCATCGACATGCGTTTGGCACCCGACACATAAAACGACCATTGCAAACCCATTTTCAAACTTTCGATGCGGTTACTTGGAACTGAATCAGAAGGCACCCCATTCATGGGAGAGTAAAACAAAAAAGGCAACTCAAACTCAATGCCCAGGCGATTGATGGGTGCAAATTCATATTCAACCAAAGCTTCGTACTCATCAAAATCTAATTTGTCACTTAAGCCAAACCCAACATTCCATTCCTTTTCGCCTTGGTGCGCCCCCAAGTCTCTGATTAAATCGATATACAATGGTTCTGCATGATCCACCTTAATAGTGTCCTGAGCATTCAAGCTAACAAAGCTTGCCAATAGAAATGAAAGACAGATAATTTTCATGGAATGAGTATTTCCTTATTATTCAATCTTAACAACAATCAATTAGATACTTAGGTTTAATTTCAAATAAGTGAAGAATAGCTATTCTTCAGCATCAACTAATCCTTGCTCCTTTAACTCTTTATTCTGTATTTCTCTTGCTTTTGACAAAGCAGATGCAACCAATCCGGCAGGAACAGTTACCACTCCAACACCAATTATCAAGACAAAAAAAGTGAATATTTTTCCACCCATGGTTATTGGATAAACATCTCCATATCCCACTGTAGTAAGTGTTACAATTGACCACCAAAAGCTATGAAATACTGAACTAAATAATTCAGGCTGTGCCTTATTTTCAAAATAATAAATACCTGAAGCCGTCAAAAACAATAATATTGCAGTGGTAATAAAAAAAAGAACCAATTCTTCCTTAATAATCTTAAAGGCAATATGAAAACGATTCAATGCTCGACTGTACCTAATGAGCTTTAATGCCCTAAAAACTCTGAATACGCGAAATGCTCTTAACATTCTTAGATCCAATGCAAACCGGAGGTAGAATGGAATAATAGCCAACAAGTCGACAATGCCATAAAAACTAAAGACATAGCTTAATGGTTTATCTGCCACAATTAGACGCAGCAAATATTCAAGAGAAAAAATAACTACACATAGAATTTCAATAACCGAAAGTATGCCTCTTAAGTTATTCGATATGTTTGGCAAGGTTTCAATGGCAAATGATAAAAGAGAAATTAAAATAAGTACTTGAATGAAGTAATCAAATACTCGACCATAGGTTGTTGTATTATCCTCAATTATTGTCTTTAATTTAAATTTCATACTTCTCTCATTTAAATCATACTGCTAATCACCAATATGATGCCTCCCATTTCTCAGAAATGATACATTTGGCGGTAGCTTGGTTTTATCAAAAATATCAAATCCCTTTTTCAGATCCTTCCATAAATTAAGGCAATCAACAGAAGAGCTGTTCTCATTAATCAAGGCCTGATAATTCTTATCTGTTAATTTAGTTGGAAAAATACTTACTGGAATGGTCGTTTGTCCATGATTGCGCGCTTCAATGCAAAACACATATAGTTCCTTTATTTGATCATCGGTAATGGGTAAACAACCAATGGTAACGCAAGCACCATGTATGAAAATGTCGCCCCCTAACTTTCCTTTCGTTCCCAATATCTTATCTGATGCATTGGGATAATTAATACCAAGTGACAGGTAAAAATTACTGGCTGGATTAAATCGATCAATGTGGTAATAACCTTCCGGTATTTGTAAATCGCCTTGTTGTCGTTTAGGTCCAAGCTCTCCGCAAGTGGCACAAACCTTATATGTTTTAAGCAAGGAAAATTTCGTAGAATTGACATCTTTTGCCCATAACTCTATCTCTTTCTCCTGCTTAAAGGCTCTTAGGTAAATGTTGAATGAAGATTTCTCAAGGCCGGCGTCAGACAATAATAGAAGTACTGAACTTTCTTTCTCGGCATATGCTGTTCTTACACGACTATACCTTAACTGGTCTTTTTTAAAGGATTGAGCTTGTATTTCACTCAGCAACATTAGCAGCGTAAGACTTATAACAAATCTAAAAATCATAAATAGACTTCTCCTTTGGCTTATCCTTCCGAAGTTTCTCATAATTGTATTGACGAACAGCTTCCATGAATATTGGGCCAAAACTTTCGCCTGGTGCAGGCGCAGGTGTTAATTGCAACTTCCCATCCGGATCGATAACATAGTACACCGGTAATGCTCTTATCCCATAATCCAAGGCAACTTTTGGCTGACGACCATAGTGAAGAAAATCCCATCGGTACTTATTTTCTTTGATCATTTTCTTTGCATTAGTTGGATCCTCATCCAAAATAATGGTCACCAAAGTAACATCACGTTTCATGCGTTTCGAAATCACATTTAACAACTGTAAATCCTGTTTGCACGCATGGTTTTCGGTGTGCATAAAGTTTAAGTAAACAAACTTGCCGTCGTACGAGTCGAGGGAGCGTTCTTTCCCATCTAAGCGATAAAGTGTAAAACCTGGAGCTTTAGACCCAGCACGTAACCAGTTAACTTTACGATGTAACTGACCTGCCAAATCTTTTACCTTTTTATTACAAGCAGTTGATTCTGCCTGTTTAAACAGATTGATGATTTGTTGTTGGTTATAACGACCAGAATAAAATGCATCATACAAACTCTTCAGCAGTACTATTTCAGTCATTTCCTGATTCCGAAATAAATCATCGCTCGACATCACCACCGACAAACTATCGAAGGTTGCAACCTTAACAAATGCATCCTTTAAATCTTTACCTTGCTTGGACGATAAATAACTACTGAAAAAACTTTTAAAAATAGTATTAAAAGCCACTTTAAAAGATGGCATATTTAAATCCACAGTATCGGCATCAAACACCTCCTTAATTAGCGTCCTTTTCTGTCGTTTATAGGCCAAAGACTTCAACTCGCCGTAGGCATATTTTTTATACTGTGCGAAATAACTATTCTCAACTGCCGGATATAAACTATCCAGCTCATTGACAATGGTCTTAACTTTATTTTTATCACCACGAGAAAAAATCTGAACAGCATCGGCACTGTATAGGTCATCCAGTTGCCTATCAAATTTTATAATGGTTGAATTTAGGGTTTGAGCCTTTTCATTAGTTATCCCAATCACCACATCTTCGGGAACAAAGTAAGGATTGAAACGTTCGGCATCACTCCTAGGTTTATAAGGCGGCAGCACAAACTGGTAATGCATGCCTGGCTCCAGATAAATATTACCTCTGAACTTACCTAAATCGACACTAACATTGGTGATTACTGATAATTCAACACTTTGCTCAAAGTGTCCCTTCTCATCTACCTGAACGGTAAATAAGTCTCCCTTCTCCATGGAAATGGGATTAACAAGTGCCTGAAAAACAAGATTCAAACCAGCATATTCCGGAGCTTCTCCCTCTATAGTCGTTACACTTTGTGCCGAAACTTGCTGCAATAGCAAAAATCCGAGCAACAAAAACACAATGCTCCTCACGCTCACCTTATAAGTATTTTTGGATGTTGATTTTTATCGCCTCCGGCAAAAATTGCCCGGCGTCGCCACCATGTTTCACAATATCACGAACAATACCACTATTAACTGGCGTATGCTCTGGCGTAGTTAATAAGAATACGGAATCGATACCACTCATGGCTTTATTAACCTGTGCGATGGCTCTTTCGTACTCAAAATCGGCTGCGGTACGTATGCCACGTAGGATGTGTGTACATTTTATCTCACGTGCAAATTCAACGGTTAAGCCTTCGTATTTTTCCACCACAACACGATCATCATCAACAAATACATCACGTATCCATTGCATACGATCTTCCAATGGAAAGAAATCTTTTTTATTGGAGTTATAACCAACTGCTATTACAATCTTCTCAAAAAGGCTTAAACCACGTCGTACCACATCTTCATGCCCTACGGTAAATGGATCAAACGAACCTGGAAATATTGCAGTTCTTATCATGTTTTAATTTTTAAGCTTAAACCTTTGAATCATACAAAAGTTGAAAAAATACAGCACCCCTGCAAATAAAGCAAACACATTAACATATCTATTTCAACATGTTTTCACATTCACATTAAGTATTATTCTTTAAACGCTATTCGATGTCTTTCTTAATGAAGGTATTTACAAATAATACATTGCCCATATCGCCATAATCGATTAACACATCTTTATCCTCCTTCACTTGGCTAGGCGTGAAACCAACAATGGTTAAATCAGCATCAGAACTGTGTTTGGTAATAACCGAGCGTGCTGTTCGTCCTTCGCTTACGGGCAAAAAGCTAACATTACCCTGCGATATTGGCAGACGTCCACCTTGGATGAGCTCCATTAAGCGTTGCCGTTGTTTCTCGATTTGATTCTCAGGGAATATGGCAAATATTTTAATCACCGCATTTTGCCATTCGGGATGACCAGAAACAATGTAGGCCAACAATATCATTAGATTGGCATTTCGAAAGTCACTGGCACTAATCCAAACATGAATCTCGCGTTTATAACCAAATCCCTTATACGAAGAGTTCAATACGCAGACATCAAAACCCGTTGCTTCGAACAAAGGATAATTGTCCATTGCGTCGGTTAATGATTCAGGATTGGTGCGCGAAAACTCAAATAAAATAAGGTTATTGCCCTTACCACTTATGCCAGATAATTGTATCACTTGCGCAATGGCAGATGTATACGATGGACTTATGATTGTATCAATGTATAGGCGACTTTTACTTCCTTCTGATTGATTGATTAATCGTGATAATACTTGCTTCGATTCCCGATGGCTTTCCTTGGTCAGGAACCCTTTCAGGAAATGAATATAGGTTCCAAAACCATGATTGTAGCATATCCATCGCAACATATCAAAAGCTGCTTGCCGCTTAAATGAATCTTCGGAAACACATATGGCAAATGGGCGCCAGTGACTGGCTTTATCATCCTTATTAGCACGTTGAACAAATATCTGAATCTGGCGACTTATCTGAAAAACAACGCCTTTAAAAAGCTTTTCCAAACCTTGTCGCTCAGGTCGTGCAATGGTTATAAAATGATAAGTCACAGCCATTATCAGGCCTGAAATCAAAGCATAACCCCAATTCATTTTAAACATCAGCCAAAACGACAGAACAGCTCCAATCAAAGAAAAATACCATCGGTTATATTTAAAGGTAGGACGATATGAAGGGTCGGAAGCAAAATGCTCTAAAAATGAAATCAGACAGATGGCACCATAGGTTGCCATGAAGAACATGGAAATGATTTGAGCCACAAAATTGATATCGCCAATGACGATAAAGAAAAAGGCAATGGCAATAGTTACGATACTTCCATTAATAGGCTCGTTATCGCCTTTTCGGCCTTTCGACAACCACGAATTTAATCCACCTGAGGGCAGAATCGCATCGTAACCAATGGCTTGTAATACACGTGGTGCCACCAACAAGGAACCAATGGCTGATGACAAACATGCTGCTGCTAAACCTATTGGTATGATAGGTCCCCAAACAGCAATTTTTGACATGATTAATTGATCGTTTGCCATTGCTTCAGGTGAAGCCGATGCTGCTAACTTAAAAGCAATGGCGATGTATATAATCATACCCACAACAGTTGCCAATATAGTTCCTCGCGGAATAGATTTTTTAGGATCCTTTAAATCACCAGACAAACCAAGTCCAGCTGCCATACCCGTAAATGCCGGAAAAATGATGGTGAACACAAAGAAGAAACTATCACTATTCGCCACCTTTGCAGTAAATGATAATTCAGAGTGATCGTCCACTGGTTTTCCCATAAATAAAAAAGCGATGGATAATAGCAATAAAGCAACAACTCCATACAAGGCTTTCATTCCAATATTAGCCCCTCTAAAAACGACTATCAAGGATAAAATGGTCATTAAAACCAGAATAACCACTTTCTTAAATATTGCAGGATTTACACTGGCTGGCAAATATTGCATCAAGGGATCAAAGGCTTCGCCAAAGGCAATAATATAAAAGGCTACACTGACGGCTTGCGATAAATACAAGGCTAATCCAATGGCTCCACCAATGTTTAATCCGAATGACCGGGATATAATGTAGTAAGCCCCTCCACCTTGTACTCGCTGATTTGTTGCAATTTCTGCCACGGCTAAGGCTGTAGGTATAGTTACAATATGCCCGATTACAATAATAGCCAATACACCGCCCAGTCCAACATTAGCAATGGCATATCCAAAGCGTAGAAATAATATAGCCCCTAGTATGGTTGATATGGCCGTCATAAAAACAGCCAAAGTGCCAAAACCAGCCTTAGGATTTGATATTGAATTTTGCATGCATCTATCGTTTATAACAAACCTAATATTTTTCTTTGCCAAAGCCAAACTCAAAACACAGTCAGATATTAGTACTTCTACTTAAGCACTGTTAATCACAGATATTATTATCTTTAAGACCGAATTTTTATTAACACTTAATCGCCGTTATGAATAAGAAATCGGAAAAAATGCATTTATCCAAGCAGGTAATAATTGGGATACAATTTTTGTTTGTTGCTTTCGGAGCGACTGTGCTAGTGCCATTACTCGTTGGCATTAGCCCTTCCATCGCCCTATTTTCTGCCGGAGTAGGCACACTTATCTTTCATTTAATAACCAAAGGTAAAGTACCTGTTTTTCTAGGAAGTAGTTTTGCCTTTATTGCTCCAATAATTGAAGCTACAAAGATGTTCGGCTTAGCAGGAACATTATCAGGACTTATTGCTGTCGGCCTTGTGTACATGCTTATGTCAGGTTTAATTAAAGCCTGGGGACTTGGTTTTATTGAACGTATTTTCCCTTCGGTAGTTGTAGGCCCGGTAATAATGGTAATAGGTTTGTCTCTTGCATCGGTAGGTGTGGACATGGCCAAAACTGATTGGTTGATTGCTATTGTTTCGCTACTCACAGCAATAGTAGTGGTTATTTACACCAAGGGAATGATTAAACTGATTCCGATATTCCTGGGCATTGTTGCTGGTTATGTACTAGCACTATTCATGGGCAAAGTGGATTTTACGCCCATTAAAGATGCTGCATGGTTTGCCTTACCACCATTCACAATGCCTGAGTGGAGCTGGAAAGCCATTATTTATATGATACCTGTTGCCGTTGCTCCATTGATTGAACATGTTGGTGATATGTATGCAATCGGTGCCGTAGCTGAGAAGAACTTTGTGAAGAAACCAGGTTTACATCGAACCATGCTAGGCGATGGTGTGGCTACATCTTTTGCTGCTTTAATCGGAAGTGTTCCGAACACAACCTATTCGGAAGTAACCGGAGCTATTTCATTAACCAAAATTACCGACCCTAAAGTTCTGCGTATATCTGCCATTACAGCCATTGCCTTCTCATTAATCGGAAAAGTAAGTGGTTTCCTTGAATCTATACCTAGTGCCGTGTTGGGCGGTATAATGCTACTATTATTTGGAATGATAGCAAGTGTGGGAATCAGAACACTTGTGGATTCGAAAGCCAAACTTAATGCAACACGTAATCAAGTTATTGTGTCCTTAATTTTAACCATTGGTATTGGTGGTGCTGTTTTTAATGTTGGCACGTTTTCTTTGGGTGGCATTGGTTTAGCGTCATTGGTTGGAGTAATTTTGAATTTGATATTACCTGACAGCTCAAAACCTGTTAAGATGAAGAAAAACTAGAAAAAAAGCTAATAGCTATCAGCTATCAGCTATCAGCTATCAGCTGATGGCTATTGGCTTTTTAATATTTTACAGTTTATTTTACCGCGTAGCCAAACTTCTTAACTGTTTCAGCCAATTTAGTTTTAGACACCATAGCGGTATCTACCTGAATTTTGGTTAAGCCGGTTGTATGATCAGCCTCAACTGAAGCAACCCCCTCCAATTTTGTCAGGCCAACTTCAACTGTATTTTCACAGCCTTCGCAAGTCATACCTTCCACATTTAAAACAACTTCTACGGCATTGACAACAACCGCCTCTTTCACCTCAGAACTACTGTCAGCCTTTTTTGATTGGCACGATACAGCCACAGTTGCTAACACAAAAAGTAAGTTTAGGATTCGCATTTTGTTTATTTTAGTTTGTTAAAATTGATCAGCATAAATCAATATCATTACCCAAAGGTAAAAGGAATTAAAGTACACAAACATCTTTCGCAGATGTATTGCCTGACCATCTTTATGTACTTGCAAGGTTATACGAACCGACCATGCCATCATTACAATTGTTGAAATAGCTATTAGCCAAACGACAGGTTTATTGTTTATAACATGAAATACAGGCAAGAACAAGGCCGAAATAAATGTGGCTAAAAACCACACCAAGTTTATTCGATTTATTTGCTCCTTTGATAATACATCGGTAATCACAGGGAAACCTGCTTTTCGATATTGATCTCCATATTTCAATACCAATAGCCAGAAATGAGGCATCTGTCCAAGAAAAAAGAACAAGGCCAAAAAATGAATTCGAGGATCAAGGATAGATCCACCTGCAGCCATCCATCCTGCTATGGGTGGAATCGCACCTACTACTGCTCCAGGAAATACAGAGAAAGCACTCCAACGTTTCATTGGGGTATAAATAACGTTATACCAGAAAACGCCCATCCATCCCCAAAAAACAGCTTGCCATCCAAAGGGCAATAAAGCGAGTGTACCAACAGCTAAAAAGGCAATAATAACCAATAGAGCTATCTTTACATCAATTAATCCACTGGGGAGCGGACGATCAGATGTTCGTTTCATTAAGGCATCCAATTTTCGCTCCTGCAACTGATTTAAAGCCGAAGCTCCAGCCGATAAGAAAAAGATGCCTACTGCCACCAATAAACCTTCTAGCGATAAACTCTGATCAAATAAAACATATCCAGTGTATGCCGTTAAAGCAACAGGTAAAGAAATTGAAAATTTTCCAAACGTTCTGATATGCTTAAAAACGGCTTTCACTATTCGGATAAAGATTTAAAGTACTCAATTAAATGTTGTAATTCCTCTTCAGTCACTTGATCCTTATAGGATAACATTAATCCCTGATCATAACCTTTAACAACATCGGCATTAGGCTCGTAAATCGAACGACGTATATATGCTTCATCGCCAAACACCTCACGCTCTTTTCCATCAGTAATTACTGTACGAGTGCTTCCCAATACACCTTTATAGGAAGGCCCAACCAATTTGCTTCCATCAATGGTATGACAAGCATTACAGCCATATTTACGCAACACACTAACACCAGCAAGCCGCTTATTTGTTCCTTTATTTGCTTCTTCAATGGATTTATTTTCTTCCATCCATTTATCAAACTTAGCTCCTTCAATCACCTTAACGCCCGACATCATATAGGAATGACGCAAACCACAGTATTCGGCACAAAATATTTCGTAGGTACCAATCCGTTCTGATTCAAACCAAATATTTGATTTCTTACCAGGCACCATGTCTTGCTTCACTCTAAAAGCGGGGATATACATACTATGAATCACATCCTGGGCCACCAAATCGAGTTTTACAGCTCTGCCTTTAGGAACGATTAAAGTATCAGTAACCAATCCATTTTCGTACTCAAAGGCAAAACTCCACATTCGAGCAATTGCTTTAACAGGCATGGCATCATCAGGTATTTCGGTCTGTGATTTCCAGCCTGACCAACCATAGGAGAACATAACTAGTACCAAAATGGTAGGGACAACCGTCCATATAATCTCCAACTTGGTACTTCCTTCAATATGCGTTGCCTTTGGATTTTTCGATTGCCTGTAGCGAATGATGTAATAAATTAGTACCGCAGTAATGGCGAAAAGAAAAAACAAGGCTACGCCAAAAATGAATAAGAAGGCCGAATCGACCTCCGACACAAATGTTGACGCATTCTGAGCTTTATCTATCATAGTCTAACGATAATTATAATCTAAAAACGTTACCACCATCACCAGCGCTATTAATATAAATACCGCTGCTACCAGAGCTTTTAAAAGTTTATTGTCAAATTTAAGGTGCATGAAATAAATCAGCACAAAACTAGATTTTACTGCAGCCAGTAATATGGCTACAAACACTGTTAAGCTCGCTAATTCGATACGAGTTACAGCAACCGAAATCAAAGTCAGCACAATAAGTACCGAAAGAATTATTCCATAGGTTTTATATGGTACAATATGTGATTCGTTATTATTTTCCATAGTCAAAAACGTTTTTAAGTAATCAAATAGAATAATGGGAATAAGAATATCCAGATAAGGTCAACCAAATGCCAATATAAACCTGAATTATCTAATAATACCGGGTTGTCGGCGGTTAAGGTATTGTTGTTGACCCGAACAGCTACAATGGTTATAAGAACAAAACCTACGATTATATGCAGGGCATGCAAGCCTGTCATAAAAAAGTATAAGCCAAAAAACAAGGTATCGCCATGACCTAAGCGCAGCAGATCATCGCTACCTGGGAATATGCCGTGGCCAAATTTTCCTTTCCATTCAAAAAACTTATTGACCATAAACATAAAGGCAATAAATAAAGTTATTCCCAATAATAATAAGGTCATGCCTTTGTTTTTTAAACGGATGGCTGTACTAGCCATAGCCATGGTTGCACTACTTACCAAAAGAATAATGGTATTGTAGGTTCCCACTGTTACACTTAGTTCTTCCGCAGCCAAATGAAAGGCTACTGGATTAAGGTAACGATATACTCCATACACAATAAATAAGCCTGCAAAAAGGAGTAATTCAGTAAAAATAAATAACCACATGCCAATTTTTGAGGCTTCATCATCGCGATGAAGATCATGTGATAACGTCATTGTTTGATTCATAATGAAAGGGATTTATCTGTAGTCATACGGACTACGGTCAATTACCGGTATTTCTTCAAAATTTTCTAATGTAGGAGGAGAATCAACTTCCCACTCCAATGTTTTTCCACCCCAAGGGTTTTTATTTGTTGTTATTGGGCCATACTTAGCTCCTCGTATCAGATTCACTAATATAATGATTATACCTGCAATCATTACCCATGAACCAATTGTAGATACAATGTTTGGGCCGTGAAAACGCTCCACGTAGTCGTAATATCTTCGCGGCATGCCATCTATTCCTAAAAAGAACATTGGCAGATATAAGGTATTAAATCCTATAAAAAAGAATATCCATCCTGTAGTGGCCACACGTGTATTATACATTCGCCCCCACATTTTAGGAAACCAATAATGAATGGCTCCCATGAAGGCAAAGCCAACACCACCAAATACGATAAAGTGGAAGTGTGCCACAACAAAAGCCGTATCGTGCAAGTGAACATTTGTAGCCAATGCGCCAAGAGCTAGGCCAGATAAACCACCTATCATAAATACAAATAGAAAAGACGCTGCCCAAAAGAATGGTGCCTCCAATTGTATAGATGCTTTGTGTAAGGTACCTACCCAGTTAAAAACTTTAATGGCACTTGGTATAGCTACTAGAAATGTTAAAAATGAGAAGGTATAAAGGGCTGTGCCACTCATACCTGAAGTAAACATGTGATGTCCCCACACAAAATAACCCACAAAGGCAATGGCAAGTGTTGATATTACAATGGCTTTATAGCCAAAAATTGATTTATTAGCAAAAGTTGGGATAATCTCAGATATTACACCCATGGCAGGCAGAATCATAATATATACCGCCGGATGAGAATAAATCCAGAATAGGTGTTGATATAAGATTGGATCGCCGCCTAATGCCGGATCGAAAAATCCAATATTAAACAAACGTTCCCCAACAATCATTAATAGGGTAATACCAACAATAGGTGTTGCTAATATTTGAATCCAAGCCGTTCCATACAAGGTCCATGGGAATAATGGTAAACGAAACCAAGACATACCAGGAGCACGTAAGCGATGAATCGTAACAATAAAGTTAATACCGGTTAAAATAGATGAGAAACCTAAGATAAATGCACCCAAAACAGCCGGAAGCATATTGGTATTAGTCTTGAAACTATAAGGTGCGTAAAATGTCCATCCAGTATCTGGCGGTCCACCTCCGGCAAATAATGCCGACAAAGCAACCAATGCACCTACAACATATACCCACCACGACAAGAGATTTAGTTTTGGAAAAGCAACATCTTTAGCACCAATCATGATCGGTAAAAAGAAGTTGCCAAAAACGGCCGGTAAGCCAGGTACAACAACTAAAAAGATCATGATAACACCATGTAAAGTAAAGATGGCGTTATAAGCTTGTGGATCCATTATGGTTTTACCAGGCGACATCAATTCCAGCTTCATGGCAGCACCTAATAATACACCAACCACAAAAAAGCTAACAATCGAATAAAGATATAATAAGCCCACTCGTTTATGATCCGTCGAGAAAATCCAGGCAAATATACCTTTGTACTTGCTTTTCACATCTCTAAAGCTCACATGTGTAGTTTCTGTTTCTTGATTTGACATATGATAACGATTGATTTTTATTTAAGATTGTTTCCTCTTAGGTTTCACAGTTAGTACCAATAAAATTAAACCCGCTAAAACGAGTATTAGAATACCCGCTACTTTTGTAATATTTAAAACATACGATTGTCCAACAGGATCGTAGCTGTAACAAAATTGTAAAATGCGATTAACCGTTGGCCCAGGTATTCCCTTTGAAGCTTCAATTACGGCTAACTTAAACTCAAAAGGCAGAAAATAAGTCCCATTTAAATAGCGCGTAATCTTCCCTTCGGGACTAATCAAAATTAAACCGGCCGTATGTATAAAATCATTACCAGTCTTTTTATAGCTAAAGCCAGCAGCCTCTGTCAATTTTGTAATGTTCGAGCTGTCACCCGTAAAAAAAAGCCAGCCATCCTCCATGCCTTCCTTTTCAACAAGCATTGAATAGTTGTTGCGCTTCTTAAGTGCCAAGTCATGTCCCTCAGAATAATCAAAACTTACTGTCAATATTTGATAGTCTTCACCTAAAGCCATCTCCGACATATTAACCACTTCGGTTAAACCGTCCATTAAAGGGGTGCAAATTCCAGGACAACGGTAATAAACAAAGTTGAGTACCGTTGGCTTATCAATTAAACTGCTCATCTGAACCGTATCTCCATCGATATTCACCAAGTAAATATCGATAGGTAAATGCTCATCTAAGTGTTCAATCACACCAATCTTCTTTGTATCCTGCGACCATGCAGCTACTAGAACAAAACTGAATATTATTAAACCAACAAGTTTTTTCATAAACTAAAAGGTGTTTGGCGACGCTAAAAATATAAAAAATATTAAAATACCCTTTATTCTTTATCTAATAATTTTACTTATTCCCCAATTCTATCTTAAAGCCATTTCCAGCCCAAGCATTTTTATAACAAAAAAACACCTTTATAGTTTCAAGTAAAATTTACATGCCATCATTAGGCACAAAAAAAAGAGTCACTCAACGAGCAACTCTTTTCAATATATCCTTTAAAGTAATTTCTATTTCAACCAGCCAATTATCGTTTGGCGACCAGTTACCTTTTGATCTAATTTAACATCAATTTGAGATCCTAAAGGCAAATACAAATCCACTCTCGATCCGAATTTAATAAAACCCATTTGTTGACCTTGACTCGCTTTCTCAATCTTATCAGCATAACATACAATACGACGCGCCATAGCGCCCGCAATTTGTCTTACCAAAATCTGAGTACCCTTTGAATTCTCAAGAACAACCGTCGTTCTTTCATTCTCAGTTGATGACTTTGGCAGATAGGCAGCCATAAAATCACCATTATGGTGTTTGAAGAATTTAACAACACCTTTTATCGGAAACCAGTTTATATGCACATTGAATACTGACATAAAAATGGATACTTTCATGCATTTCGTCTTTAGGTATTCATCCTCCTCAACTTCTTCCACAACCACTATTTTACCATCGGCAGGGGCTATGATTGCACCATCTTGTGTTATTGCTTCGCGTCGGGGATTGCGAAAAAAATTCAGCACTAAAAAATAAATGATTACCGAAACTAAAACGGTATAATTGACAACGCCAACGCCGCCTAAAAAATATACTCCTGCATTTAATGCCAGCAACACCACCAATACAACAAATAGTGTTGAAAATCCTTCTTTATGAATTGTCATTTTAAATTAAATTTTATCCAAATAAAATAAATAATGCAAACACCATTGGTGCTGCAAAAAGTACCGCATCAAAACGATCGAGTATGCCGCCATGCCCAGGCAATATAGCTCCTGAATCTTTAATGTCAACATTACGTTTCAACATCGATTCAATTAAATCTCCTAAGGTTCCAAAAACAGAAACGATTAATCCTGCAGCTATCCAAACCCAAAGACTTGCAATATCCGTCAATCGAAATATGACAAAGGCAGCAAGTGCTGTAAAAATCACTCCTCCAATAAATCCTTCCCAAGTCTTCTTAGGTGAAATACGCTCGTATAATTTATGTCTGCCGATAGAAACACCAACTAAATAAGCACCTGTATCGTTACACCACACCATAGCAAAGAAAGCGATCAAGAAATAATTATTGAAAGTTCCATCCGTCCATGCAGATAGGTATAAGAATGATAAGGGTATAGCTATGTAAACAGGCAATAACAAGGTAAGTGCGATTCTTTGAAACGGATGCTCACCTCCCTTAAATAACTCATGTACAAAAGGAAGCCATATCATAGGCATCAATATAATGTACCAGCTATTCGAGATTATTTCCTGAGTATCTAAAAACACCAAAACCTGAAAGGACAGTCCCAATAATAAAGAAGCAAAGAGATTAATCCGATCGTATCGACGCTCTAACAAACGCTTCATTTCAATCATACCCAATACCGACACCAATAAACACAATATAAAAAAGGCTAATGGGTGAAACAGTATCGTCCCTACTACCGATCCAACAAAGATGACTCCAGTAAGGCTGCGTTGTAAAAAATTATTCATCGATTTTTATTAATTACGCAAAGTTAACATATCCTGTGAAAATAGAAAATTACCGCATTTATCATTAAAAACCTGAATGCTTTTTTACAAGGAATAAGTTGTATAGCGACATCAAAAAAAGCGGACTTATCTCACATGGAAATAAGTCCGCTTATTATTTAAAATCGTATTCAACGACTAGTCTTCTTGTTTTTTGTCAGAAGTATCTTTCTCTGAATCTACAGATGCTTCAGCTTTATTATCAGCTACTTCTTCAGCTTTTACTTCTTCCACCTCGTCATCGTCTTCTTCAATAACGTGGGCAGATATTTTTCTTTTACCAAAAAGCTTTTCTAAGTCTTCGCTAAAGATGACTTCTTTATCCAGAAGCTTTTCGGCAAGAGCAGAATGTTTTTCATGATTTTCAGTTAATATCTTCCTTGCTCTCTTATACTGCTCATCAATGATGCGACTAACTTCTTCATCAATTATTTCAGCTGTTTTTTCGCTATAAGGCTTTCCAAAAGAATATTCAGATTGTCCTGATGAATCAAAATAACTTTTATGACCTATTTTTTCACTCATACCATAATAGGTAACAATTGCATAGGCTTGCTTGGTAACTTTTTCAAGATCATTTAATGCACCCGTACTTATTTTTCCAAACATAATTTCTTCAGCCGCACGTCCTCCAAGTGTTGAACACATTTCATCCAAAATTTGCTCAGTAGTTGTCAACTGTCGCTCCTCAGGCAGATACCAGGCAGCACCTAGGGCTTTTCCTCGGGGAACAATAGTTACTTTTACCAATGGATGAGCATGTTCAAGCAACCAGCTAATTGTAGCATGGCCAGCTTCGTGATAAGCAACGGCTTTACGTTCGTCTTTCGAAATTATTTTATTCTTCTTTTCAAGACCACCAACTATACGGTCAACAGCACTTAAGAAATCTTCCTTCTCAACAATTTTTTTATTATTACGAGCCGCAATTAATGCAGCTTCGTTACACACATTGGCAATATCAGCACCTGAAAAACCAGGTGTTTGTTTTGCTAAAAATTTACTTTCTACATCGTCGCTTAAACGTAATGGGCGAAGGTGCACTTCAAAAATAGCTTTACGCTCTTTTAAATCGGGAAGCTCAACATGTATCTGGCGATCAAAACGACCAGCACGCATCAAGGCACGATCCAGAATATCAGCACGGTTGGTAGCAGCTAATATAATTACACCACTATTGGTACCAAAACCATCCATCTCAGTTAACAACTGATTCAGTGTGTTCTCACGCTCATCATTAGCGCCCATATTAGGACTTTTTCCACGAGCACGGCCAATGGCATCAATCTCATCGATAAATACAATACATGGCGACTTTTCCTTGGCTTTCTTAAATAAATCGCGTACCCGACTGGCTCCAACACCAACGAACATCTCCACAAAATCGGAACCCGACATACTGAAGAAAGGAACATTCGCTTCTCCAGCCACAGCTTTTGCTAATAAGGTTTTACCTGTTCCTGGAGGGCCAACTAACAAAGCTCCTTTGGGAATCTTACCTCCTAATTCAGTGTATTTTTCAGGTCTTTTCAAAAACTCAACAATCTCTTCTAACTCTTGCTTCGCTTCAACCAGACCTGCAACATCTTTAAAGTTAACATTAATGTCAGCTTCCTTATCAAAGACCTTAGCTCGTGATTTGCCAACATTAAAAATATTACCAGCTCCACCGCCACCACCTTGAGCTCCCATTCTTCGGAAGATAAACACCCAAAGTGCTACTAGTAAAAGTAAAGGCCACATAAATGTTAAGAAGTCACCGAAGAAATCGGTTCTAGTTTCGTATTCAATTGGAATATTTTGCTTCAAGCCTTCTTCTGCTTTCATTCTGGCTTCCTCAAACATATCGATTGAAGGAATACTAAAAACAAAATGAGGACCTGATGCAGGAGGGCCAGAGTTAGTCAAGTTTTCTTTGAAAAGCTCTTTATAATTATCTAATTTATTCTCAAATATTGTTACTTCTGCAACTCCCTCATTACGTATAACAACAATATTATCAATGTCCCCATTCTCAAGAATTTCTTCCTTGAATTCGCTATACGATATTTTATGAGGCCCTTGACCGAAATCCATTTTACTAACCAGTATCAAGGCAAGTGCTATCAAGCCATAGGCCCAATACATATTGAACTTAGGCATTTTCGACTTTTCCTTGTCGTTACCCTGATTATTCGGTTTATCGTTTATCATATGATTATAATGTCAATTTTAAAACAAATTTTTAATTTCGGTGCGTTTAGCGTCTGCCCAAAGACCTTCAAGATTGTAAAAACTTCTTTGCTCTCGTTGAAAAACATGGACTACTACATCGAAATAATCCAATAGTATCCATTCGGCATTACTAAAACCTTCCGAATGATTTGGCTTATCCCCAATGTTTTTATTTACGTAATCAATAACTGAATTGGCAACTGCATCAACTTGCGTATTACTGTCGCCATTACAAATAACAAAATACTGACAAATGGTATTATCTAATTCAGTGAGATCCAATATAGCAATATCTGTGCCTTTCTTCTCTTGTATTCCTTCAACAATGGTTTCAACTAATTGTTTGGCAGTTAATTTTAACTTATTCATTCCTTTTTGACTCAATTCGCTTACTTACTTTTAATTAAACCACTCGAATATAATTTGAAATACTAATCTCCAACAACATCAGAGGTAGTCACTTATATTGTCGGCACTATTTTTATTCAGTCAAAGATAGTACTTTTACAATGATATAATCATCTATTTTTGTCAATTGAAAGATCTTACTTTTGCATACTGACATTTTAGCACAAAAACTGTAAACATGACATCATACTTTGAGCCAAATTATATTCGTTACGACGAACTACCTTCGACAAATACTGAATTAAAAAAACTTATTGACACCAAAGATGTTCGTGAAGGAACCGTGGTAATATGTCGGAATCAAAACGATGGGAAAGGACAAGCCAATAACTCGTGGGAAAGTGAAAAGGGTAAAAACTTAACCTTTAGCTTATTATTACGCCCAAACTTTCTTGAGCCTCACAAACAATTCTATGTCTCAAAAATAATCTCTCTTGCCATTATCGATGCTCTTTCTGAATTTATCTGTGGAATAACAGTTAAATGGCCCAATGACATTTACATTGGTGATAAAAAGATTGCTGGTATTTTAATCGAAAACTCAATTATGGGTGCCCAATTAGACTATTGCATAATAGGTATTGGGCTAAATGTGAATCAAACTGTCTTTACCTCTGATGCGCCTAACCCCGTTTCATTAAAATCAATAAGCCTTACCGAATTTGATTTAGATAAAGTACTGGATTCAATTCTAAAACACATTCAAATAAGATATAAGCAGCTGCAAAGTGAAGATTTAGATAGCATAAACAGCACTTATTTCTCCCTTCTTTATCGTAACATAGGCAAGCATCTTTTTAAGGACGAGCAAGAAACATTTAAAGCATCCATCAAAGGTGTTGATGAAATGGGATTGCTTACTTTAAAAGACACATCTGGTCAGATGCGAGAGTATGCGTTTAAAGAGGTTCAGTTCATTATATAGTTCGAAGTCCGAGAAGATAAAGTCCGGAGTCCGAGAAAAAATAGAGTCCGGATTACTATAATCTTTAGTTAAGCATCTGTAACAGTCAGGCAGCTCACTTTTAATACTTATGGTTCGCTATACCATCTGCCAATACTTCCAAAAACTTTTTAATTGGCTTACTTGCCATCATTTTAATCATTGGGTTCATGTCAGCTTTGATTGTTAGCTTAACACGCGTATCGTCGCTTGCTACTTCCTTCAATTGAATCCACAAAAAGAAATTAAAAGGTGTTTTTCCTTCACCAGTTAACTTAATGGTTGAGTTAGCTTCTTTCTCAACAATTCGAAGTCCAACTTCCCCAACAGGATCAATGGTAAACCGACAGCTATCACCCATTGATTCCCAATTGCTAATTTTATCCTTAGGTATCAATTCGCCAAAATGATCGAAGTCGGATAAAAAATTAAAAATAGTCTCTGACGAGTAATTGGCTTTCTTTATATCGCTCTCAAATTTGGTCATATATAATAGATGATTAGACTAATAGTTATTAGAGGTTAGATATCATTTGTTATAAACTTTCACACTAGTTTATAATCAAAAATGCTATAAAAAAGAGCAAGCCTATTAGTAAAACCTGCTCTGATTTAGTTTATTTTTAAGCTGGCAGCTAGATACTAACAGCCACCGATAGCAATCGGAGTAGCTTTTTACTTATTCCAAGAAGCAGGATCTTTTCTCCACTCCTGTAGCGTTGCAACTTCCTCAGCCGTTACATAACCCGATTCGCTGGCAAATGGAATTAATTGCTGGTACGAACTCAAAGTTGTTAATTCAACATTTGCTTTTTCAAACGCTTCACTGGCCACACCAAATCCATAAGTAAAAATGGCTAACATGCCTAATACTTCAGCACCCGATTCTCGAATGGCCTCAACAGCTTTCAAACTGCTTCCACCAGTAGAAATTAAATCTTCAATAACCACTACTTTCTGGCCAGGCTTTAGGTCACCTTCTATTAGATTTGTTAAACCATGTCCTTTCGCGGCCGAACGAACATAAATCATTGGTTTATTAATGGCATCGGCCACTAAAGCACCTTGCGCAATTGCACCAGTAGCAACACCTGCCACAACATCCACATCAGGATATTTTTCAAGCACAATTCGTGCAAATTCCAATTTAATAAAATCACGTACTTCCGGGTACGAAAGTGTCTTTCTGTTATCACAATAGATCGGTGATTTCCATCCCGAAGCCCATGTAAATGGGTTTGCAGGTTGCAATTTAATTGCCTTAATTTGCAACAACTGTTTGGCTACAATTTCCGCTAATTTTTCCATGCCGCAAATGTATAAAGTTTTTTTCAAGGATAGAATTCTTTTTTTAACAGACTCGCTAAAACAAGAGCTTACAATTGATTTTAATGCGATACATAAATATACATCGCATCATGAGCTTAATGAGTTTATCACCAAGTTTGAATCCAACCCATATTTAAACAAAGGATTTATTTATGGCAGCAATAAAGATGTGTTACTAGCAGCGCTTAAGAAATGCTTTAAATTTATTACTGCAGCAGGAGGCTTGGTGCAAAATAATCATAATGAGCTATTAATTATTCATCGCTTAGGTGTATTTGATTTACCTAAAGGTAAAACTGAAAAAGGAGAGTCATTCGAAGAAACTGCTTTACGAGAGGTGGAAGAAGAATGTGGTATTGATGGCTTAAAAATAGAACAAGCTATTTGTTCTACTTTTCACACTTACCAACAAAATAATATTCATTTCATGAAAGAAACGGTATGGTTTAAAATGAGTCATACTGGATCAAACACACTTAGTCCCCAAGTCGAAGAACAAATTACAGAAGCCAAATGGCTTGATCGCTCTCAAATAAATACCATTTTCAAAAACACATACCCTTCTATTATTGAAGTATTTAAAAGTGCAGGTTATACACATTAAAAAAGACTATTTAGCACTAAAAATTGTTAATTAGTGGAACAAAAACTGCAATTTATCAGTAAAAAAACCATGATTGACGTTAAATCAATAGTTTTTTCCGCTATTTTTATAGCAACATAAAAGATCCTGACAATGTCCTTTTCAGAAAATTCATTTAATGAGCAAAAAAATCAGCTCAGAATAGAAGCCATGGAAAAAGAAGTACAACGCCTGCGTACTTCATCTCAAAAGCAATCTGCAAAGATTGGGACCTTACGACGAAGTTTATATCTGCAAATTGTCTTTTTTGTTTCATTGTTATCCATATTAATGTTCAAGGGACTAATACAGTTCCCAAACTCAAACGGAGCTATTGATAAGACTTCGGCAGAAGTGGAAAATACTGTACAAAAGGATACGCTTACAAAAGTTGAAACGACACCTTACGACACGCTTAGTCACATTGTATACAATACACACAAAGGGGCATTACCTAAAGAAGGTTACGATGGAATTATTTTTGCCATACAAATAGGCGCCTATACAGGCATTGACCTTGAACCATATGAAGATAATCTATTGGGCATAAAACAAGATTCTTATGAAGGGATCAATCAATTTACCCTAGGTGAATTTATTGACTACACGGAGGCTGAATCATTTCTAGATCAAATCAAACAAATGGGCTTTAAAGATGCGTTCATTATGTCCTTTAAGAATGGCCGTCGTATTCAAATTCAGAATGCAATAGCCATGCATCAAAAAAACAAAGCCCAAGTAACTGAAGAGAAAAAAGAAGAAGAATTGGAACCTATTAATGATGACTTGGTTAATAATCTTACTCAAAAAGAGTCGATTACTACACCCGTTAGCAACGACGGCATACAATTATAAGAGCATTTACAATATCACAATTAATATTTACCCTACCTAAACCTACTTTTATGAAAGCACTACTGAACATTGCATTGTTGTTACTAGTTTCCACATCAGTAATGGCACAATTAAGTAATGAGGATCGCGTAAAATTCGAAAACAAAGTAACGAGTTATACTAAAATGAAGAAAACTGGCTCAACACTTGCTATTGTTGGCGGTGGATTAACAGTTGTTGGAGCAGTTCTTGTTTCGAGTGCCGATTGGGAAGAAACTACCGATGCGTATGGACAAACGCAATATAACACTAACGATGGCTCTGGAGCTCTTGGTGTTGTAGCATTAGCAACAGGAATTCCATTAACAGTTACTGGAATAATTTTGAGTTCTGTAGGAAATAAAAAAATGAAGGAATACGCTAAAAAGTTAGAAAACGTAAACATGGGCTATTACCAACACGGTCAACAGAAAGGCGTTTCCTTATCGATAACCTTTTAGCTTAAAAAAATAAATACCATTTTTAAAATAACAAAAGCCATCATTTCTGTTGAAATGATGGCTTTTATTTTATACTGTTTTATCAACTTTACTTATGCAATTCATGACGAATGTATGTTATAATCTTCCAACGATCATCAGGTATTATTTGAGCTGCATGCGAGCCCATCATCCCGTAACCTGTACTTATAACGTGGAACATCTCACCATCCGGATTATCCTTGATCTTGTCCGATAATAAAGTAGCTGGAGGATAAGGGTATTTACCTGAGGTATAAAGAAATCCTTTTCCATCGCCCAAATCACCATGACAATTCATACAATAAATATCATACAAACGTTTTCCTTCCTCTAATTCAGAAGCATCATTGGCATAAGGATTATCCAATTCCTGACCAGCCCATGTGCGGTTTACATCCGTTTTTTCAAAATCAAAAGGAATCATCTCACGAGGAACCGTTCCTTCCGGAGGCAACTGATTTGTTCTACCTTCAGCTAAAACAGGATTATCTGTATATGTTTCATATGCTTGTGACTGTTCCATATCAGGAAAATAGCTATATCCTGGATGATTTCTGTTTTTATCACAAGATGCCAACAGCGCAACCATGGCAAGGCCAAAGGCAATAACTTTTATCTGCATCTTCATCGATTTAGCGTATGTTGTCATAATCAAAACTTTCTTTAAAATAAGGGTGATTTTCAGGCACTACAGGCGCTTTAGCAAAATGGCGGAAGAAAGAGAATAAGAAAACTCCCAATACAAGAAGCGTCATCCCAATTTCTAATAAACCAAAATCTGCGTGACCAACACTTCCCGGCCAAATAGCAACGTACATATCTATCCAGTGACCTACGAACACAATAATAGCCGACACTAACAACCAATTCATCTTACGCTTCGTTCCTCGTGCCATTAAAATTAAGAAGGGTGCCAAGAAGTTAATGATAACATTAGCCCAGAAAATCATTCCGAAATCCTCTTGTCGCTTCACAAAATAAATGGTCTCCTCAGGGATATTACTATACCAAATTAACAAATATTGCGAAACCCATAAGTAAGCCCAAAAAACACTAAAGCCAAATAGATACTTACCTAAATCGTGCATGTGCTCTTCGTTAACATGATCCATGTAACCCATACGACGAAGTACGAATAATAAAATAATTACCATCGCAACAGCCGCTACAAACGAACTAACGAAAATATACCAACCAAATAAGGTACTGAACCAGTGCGAATCAATTGACATAATCCAATCCCAGGCTGAAGTAGAGCTAGTAATTGCAAAAATAACGATGAATATACCTGACCAATTACGTGTACGTGTAAATAATTTAATATCATCAGGTGAACTATCTGATGCCAACGACATTTTACGCAACTTTCTAACTAATAAAGTCCAGACTACGATGTAAACTACCGTTCTGATGCTGAAAAATACAGGGTTTAAGAATGGCACCTTACCTAAAAGTATAGTATCATCAGGGTCAGGATGTGTCCAGTGGTAAAGATCACCCATGCCAAGCAATACCAAAAGCATAATTACACCTCCAACCGGTATATATTGCCCAAGTGCCTCAGGGATTCTCTGAATAGCTGTATGCCATCCCGACTCACCAAGTATATGAACAACCACAAAGAAAGCAGCTCCCATGGCTATGGCGGTGAAATAAAATCCGTTTAATAATACATTGGCCATTATGCGGTGCATATGATCAAGGTTCATAAACACACCAACCACCGTTAATAACGCACCGATAACCATGAGCGCTATTAAGAATTTTTTAATATTTTGAGTAAATTCAAAAGACTTATACATGATTATCTATTATGATTTAACTTCGTGTAATTGAACTCCCAAAGCACCTACCGACTGCAATGATTCCTGCAAAGCATCACCATTAGCATTTTTCACTTCCAAAAGAATCTGAAAACGATCATCGGTCACTCCCTCATCGTATATAATATTATCAGAACCAGGCCCAAGCTTACTACTAATAAGAAAACCGAACACCAATGCGAAAGCCGCAAATAGAACCGTTAATTCAAAAGTAACCGGGATAAATGAAGGTACTGACATAAATGGTTTACCACCAAAATTTAATGGCCATGCCTGAGTAAACACCCATGCCTGAAAACCAAACCCGATAGCACAACCAATAACTCCGGCTACGAAGCCAGCACGTGGCAATCGTGAACGGCGGTATTTAAGCACTTTATCCAAACCGTGAACGGGGAATGGTGTTCGCACATCGGCGATATCAACATTCTTTTCTTGCAGCTCCTTAATGGCCACAATTAAATCCTTATCATCTGGAAAATATCCTGAAACGTATGTTTTTTCTTCCATATCTCTTTATTTTCCTTTTTTAATAAATTTCTCTGCAGATGTCTTCAATACACTTTTCACCTCAGCAATAGCTATTACCGGGAAAAAGCGAATAAATAAGAAGAATAGCGTGAAGAATAAACCAAATGTTCCAACGTATATTCCAACCTCAACCCATGTTGGTGTATACATACTCCAACTTGATGGTAAGAAGTCGCGGTGCAGAGAGGTAACAATAATTACAAAACGTTCGAACCACATACCAATATTCACAAAAATGGAAATAACGAAAGTGGCAGCGAAACTACGTCGTATTTTCTTGAACCAGAATAACTGAGGCGTAATCACATTACAAGTCATCATAATCCAATAGGCCCACCAATACGGACCAAAAGCTCTATTTACAAAAGCATATTGTTCGTAAACAACACCTGAATACCAAGCAATGAATAACTCGGTGATATAGGCAATACCTACAATAGAACCTGTAGCAATGATAATTTTATTCATCGACTCCAGGTGTGCTTTTGTGATATAACTTTCAAGATTAATGGCCTTACGCGTGATGATCATCAATGTTAATACCATGGCAAAGCCTGAGAACACCGCACCCGACACAAAATAGGGTGGAAAGATGGTGGTATGCCATCCGGGTATCACCGAGGTGGCAAAGTCAAAACTTACAATGGTATGCACCGACAGTACTAAGGGTGCAGCTAATCCGGCTAATATCAAACTCATTGATTCGTGGCGCGCCCAATGACGAGCAGAACCTGTCCAACCAAAACTTAAGGCTGAATAAATCTTCTTTTTAATACCTGGAACCAGCTTATCACGTATGGTACCAATATCAGGAATCAATCCCATGTACCAGAATAATACCGAAACAGTGAGGTACGTTGAAATCGCAAATACATCCCAAAGCAATGGTGAGTTAAAATTCACCCATACGTCACGTGTATTTGGATAAGGGAAAATGAAAAATCCCAAAGGCAAACGCCCCATGTGAATAAGCGGGAATAAACCAGCACACATTACTGCAATTATGGTCATTGCCTCGGCACTACGGTTAATTGATGTACGCCACTTCTGACGGAACAACAATAAAATAGCCGATATAAATGTACCAGCATGACCGATACCTACCCACCATACAAAGTTGGTAATGCCCCAACCCCATCCAATGGTTCTGTTTAGTCCCCAGGTACCAATTCCATCCCATACGGTTACGAAAATGGAATAACCACCAAACATCAGTGCAATTAGTGCTGCAGTTAATCCCGCATACCAGAGTTTACCTGGCTTACCTTCCATTGGCGCATAAATGTCCTTGGTAACTTTACTATAACTTTTTTCTCCGCTAATGAGCGGCTCTCTTACTGGCGATACGTACATTAGCTTAGCGTTTTATTTTTATCCTTATTTCTAACTTTCGACAAGTAAACAACTGATGGCAACGTATGTAACTCTTCGAGCAAACCATACTGACGTGCATCTGCCATTAATTTTGATACCTTGCTATTTGGATCGTTTGTATCACCAAATGTTATGGCATCGGCAGGGCAAGTCTGCTGACAGGCTGTCTTGATTTCGCCATCTTCCAACTCCCGTCCATCGCGCTTAGCTGTTAACTTCTTATCTTGAATTCGTTGAACACACATTGAGCATTTCTCAATAACTCCTTTTGCACGAACAGTTACATCTGGATTCAGAACCATGCGTTTTAAATCTAATGTCATTCCTGCCGGATCAACCGTATTATTAGGAATTGTATCTGCTCCTGTGTAATCGTACCAATTGAAACGACGCACTTTGTACGGACAGTTATTATTGCAATAACGTGTTCCAATACAACGGTTATAAGCCATTTGGTTGATTCCCTCCGAACTGTGGTTTGTTGCCGCTACAGGACACACATTTTCACAAGGTGCACTGTCGCAATGCTGACACATCACCGGTTGACGAACAACCTCTGGATTATCTGTATCACCGGCATAGTAACGGTCTAATCGTAACCAATGCATTTCGTGCGAACGACGTACTTCGTTTCGTCCTACAACAGGCACATTATTCTCTGCCGAACAAGCTACCACACAAGCATTACAACCAATACATGAGTTTAAGTCAATTACCATTCCCCAATGGTGACCATTGTATTCGTGCTCGCTATATAAACTGGTATTGATTTCGTTAAACTTCTCGTGCATCTCATTACCAGATGCCGGATTTTTAAGGTATTCTGCAATAGTGGTCTCACGCACTAATGCTCTACCTTCCATCGAATGGTGTGATTGAGTTGCAGCGAGTTCGTAAGTTCCTCCCGTTGCTACCGCCTTCACCTCTTCGAGATAATATTGACGATGGCCATTATTCATTGCTACAAAAGGATAAACATCTTTACCCAAATCGGTAGCAACTCTACCTGCATTTGTACGACCATAACCAAGAGCAATTGCCAATGAGTTACGAGCTTGTCCTGGTTGAACCACTACAGGCAATTCAACATCATTTATGGAAAGTAAATCTCCTTGCGTCCAACCGCGAAGTGCAGCCAATGCAGGGGAAACAGCAACATAGTTATCCCAACAAATACGGCTCACAGGATCTGGTAATTCTTGCAACCAAGGGTTGTTGGCTAAGGTCCCATCGCCAATTGGCACGTTCTGATACATCAGTAACTCTAATTCATTCCCCGATTTAGGAGCAGAATAAGCTGAAGCAATTGATCCGAAATCTGATCCTGAGAAAGCAACTTTCGATTTCTGAATATTTTCATCAACCACTAAACCATCGCGAAGTGACGTTTTCCAGAAGGTTTCGAATTGCTTGCCTTGCGAAAGAGACATATTATACACATTCTCTTTCCAATATAATTTTATGTAATCGTAATATTTTCCATCAAAGCCTGCCCAAGCCATTAGATTCTCTTGTGCTTGTCGTGTTTTAAATATTGGACGAATAGCAGGCTGTGTTAATGAATATACACCATCAATTAAAACAGCATCATCCCAGCTCTCAAGAAAATGAGGAGTTGGTAGACTATAATCACAAAGCTGTGCTGTTTCGGTCTGCTGCGAGTTTACCGCAATTTTAACAGGAACGCTAGCCAATGCTTTTTCTGTTTGTCCACCCATTGGCGCATGATACAGTGGATTAGTATTCCAGAACATAGCAGCTCCTACTTTACCCTTTTCCATGCGTGATAACAATGCTGAATATGCCTTATCGTCACCTTTAAACAAATGAACTGGTGTATCCACAACGACTGTTGTTCCAGTATTTTGCAACAACTCATTGATACCACATATCAAAGATTGAATATCAACATCATTGGTTCCTGAAACTACCAAAGAAGCACCTTTGTTTGACCAAAGTTCTTCAGCTATTTTGTTAACGACATCTGGAATGGTAACTACAGGTACTGACACTCCCGCTTTACTAGCCAACGCTGCATAAAGGGCAGATACATAATGTGCCTCATCAGCAGCTGCTATAGGAACACGTTCATCGGCATTTGAACCAGTAAGCGACATAGTTGTCTCAAACTGCAAATGGCGCATCATTTCGCGTTGTCCACCTGTTAACTTACGTGCCATTGCATACTGACGACTAAAAGCTACTGGCTGTAACCAAGTCCCTAAGAAATCGGCATTGAAACCAATAACTAGTTTTGCCTTATCGAAGCGATATGATGGAATCAACGCTTCTCCGTATGATTTCTCGAACGCTTCTCGAATTGCTGAATAAGATATCGCATCAAAAGTTTCATGCACCACGAAAGAATACTTCGCTTTAAAATCAGCAATTAACTTTTGCGTTGATGGACTAAGAACTGTTGGTGTAAGAATAACAAATTCTTTACTTACATCCCATTCTGCCATTAATTTCAGCATATCAGCATCTACTTGTTCCCAAGTAATTGCAGTATCATTATGCATTGGTTGTGCTGGCCTCGACTCATCATACAGATTAAGAAGTGATGCTTGAATACGTGCAGAAGTAGATCCTCCAGTTAATTCACACAAATCATTTCCCTCAATCTTGATAGGTCGACCATCACGCACTTTCACTAAGATCGGAACCATTTCGGTTCCATCGTAAAAGGCAGATGCATAATAATTAGCTGTGCCAGGTTTAATTTCCTCTGGCTGTATAAGTAATGGTATTGCTTTCTTTACAGGACGTTCACATCCTGCCAAAACAGCGGCCGATGCGATACCAAATCCGAAATACTTCAGAAAATCACGACGCGAATTACCCGACGATTCCTTTCCTTCCGAAAGCACCATAGAAGACTTCTTCTCTTGCTCGATTTCTTCCGCAGGAACTAGATCTTCAATGCTTTTCCAGTATTGTTTCATGTGTTTATATTTTTTTTAAAAGCAGTTCTCACTACTTCTTATATATTCAATGTAAATTATTCACTTCTAGTGGTGGCATTTCATACAATCATTGGCTCCAATGTCAGCTGCTTTGATTGAGTCACGAACACCCGCTTCAATATCTTTGTGTAATTGCTCGTAGACTTTGTAATAATCATTACCCAAGAAATTAACATTCGTGGTTTTATGACAATCCAAGCACCAACCCATCGATAAGTCATTTTCTTGTTTAAGAATATGCATTTCTTCCACCTTACCATGGCACTCTGCACAATCCAATTGCCCGGCGTTAACATGTTGCGAGTGATTGAAGTAAACATGATCAGGCAAGTTGTGAATACGTACCCACTCAATGTCCTTATTGTTTTCATAGGCATCAACCACCTTGGCTATCTCGAACTGCCCAGAATTTGTACCGTTACGCACCACCATGTGGCAATTCATACATAAACCAGCACTTGGTATCCCAGCCGACTTACCATGCTCAGCATTAGAGTGGCAGTACATGCAATCAATTTTGTTGTCACCCGCATGTACTTGGTGAGAGAATTTTATTGGTTGATCAGGCATGTACTCATGACTTCTACCTAAATCAATCATTTGATGTGCCACTACCTTTCCTTGATAACTTAAACCAAATAATATTATAAGGATATGAATCACCTTATAAGGAATCTTTTTGGTGAAGAACAGATCAACTAAGGCGATTGCCATCGCTACTCCTAAAAGAAGAAATATCAAGATCGTATTAATTGATAAGGCCTTCTCTGGTACTCCATCAACAGCCAACTCTTTAAGATAACCATGCAAGTGAAATAATTGCTCATCACTCAAACTATAATTAGCATGCACTTTCTCGCGCACCCCGCCACTTGGTTCGAGTAAATGACTTTTAAAAGTTGCCAAATCCATCTCTGAAGCTACAACAGCCATTTCCAGGGCTGAAGGATTCCAGTTAATTGTATCGGCTGTGTAATACGTATGACATGAGGCACAAGCATTTGCTTCCTCACCCATCGAAATTAGGCCATAATAAAGTCGCTCTCCTACTTTTAAATCGGGCTCAGGTGCACCTTTTTTACCACGATTATCTTTTGCTCCAACATTTAAAACTTGAAACAAAAGAAAAAAAAGTAAGAAAAACTTTAAGAATAATTTCCCTGACGTCTGGGATCTAGATAAAGTTTTAATCATATTGACTTGATATTTATTCTCTGATTCGTAGTGAGATTAACCATAAATCACACCATATCAGGCGATTTTAATTATTAGCAATTAATTATTTTTAACATTTCAACTTTCAACCTAAAATAACGAATTAGGTGAAAGAATGTTTAACAGCAGCAAATATAATATTTAGGATATTAATCTCTTCTATTCCTTTAATTTTTCGGTCAATTTTTTAACCAATTTATAATTAAAGAAAAATTCACGAGCAACAACTCTCAGGATCGTATATACCGGTATTGCCAGAAACATACCGAGTATGCCTGAAATATATCCAGCCATTAAGATAACCAAAAATATTTCAAGTGGATGCGCCCTAACACTTGACGAGAAAATAAATGGTTGGAACACTAAATTATCGAGTAACTGCACGATCAGATATACAGTAAAAATTCCTAACATATAATTACCAAAAACAGGTGGTACAGCTAATTGGACATAAACGATTAATCCAACAACAAAACCAAAGAAAGCTCCAATCAATGGCCCCAGATATGGAATAACATTTATAAAACCAGAAAACAAACCAATAATAACAGCATGCTGCAATTCAACCCCAATCAACAGGAAACCACAAGTGACAAATATTGAAATGAGTGTAATTTGTAATAAGACACCAATAAAATACCGCCGCAGAAGTGTTTTTATCGATAACAACATGTGCCTTAAAGCGCTTTCGTAATGAGCAGATATAAACAGTAATAGCCCTTCTAACAAAAGGAGCTCTTCTTTCAAAAAGAAAAATGTTATAAACGACACACTAAAAATAAATATAAAGAGGCCTCCTAAAAAGCTCATTAGCCCGGTTACCAAATCCCTCAACTGAGAAAAATCAAAAACTGTGATTGCGGTTTCCTTAATCTGACTTTGGATCATTTCCATACCAGTACGACCAAACTCCGATTGAAAAACCGGAGCCAACATATTAGAAAGCAATCGCTCTGTTTTATCAAACACCAAATCCAAATCAACCGATGAAAGGTATTGAATTTCTTGGACGAGGAAGGGTACACTTAATCGAAAGAAAAGAAACACGAAAATCCATAACACCATAACGGTTAAAAGAGCTGCCAAGGCATTGGACATCGCCCATCTCTTAATTCTAATCTTCTTTAATAAATCAAAAACAGGTCGTATAACAAGAGAAATAACAGCAGACACAAGTAAAAAAGAAACCACAGCCTTAAAGTACCATATCAAGGTTAAGGCAACAACTCCGCCCAAAGACCATAATAAATACTTAATCCGATCTGTCATGTTGCTAAATTCTATGTGTAAAAACAAGTATTAATTCTTCCTATCTAAGTTATCAGATTTTTATGAGAAAATCATCTACTTAGATACTTGCCAACATAATCTTAGCCTAATTTCATACTATTAAACCAACAAAGTCGAAATAATTAATTCTTAGTCGCCATAAATATTGCATTCATCACTTTTTTTAGTACGTTTACCACATCATTCATATTGATAAGTAAAAAACTAAATATAGAAAGTATTTTTACCCAAAATGCACTAACACATCACTATGAGAGGATCAATTATAGGAGACATTATTGGCTCCGCATTTAATAAGTCGCCGCAAAGCCCAACAGAATTCCAATTGCTTAAACCATTCTCAGCTTATACCGACGACACAGTGCTTACAATGGCCATTGCCGATGCCGTTCTAAACAATACTCCATACGATCAATCATTACGTAACTGGACGCGCAAATTTCCGAAAGCAGGTTATCGAAAAAAATTCCTGGATTGGGCTTTATCAGACAAGGATCATAACCAGTACAATAGTGATGGAGATGGTGCAGCACGGCGGGTGAGTCCAATAGGATTTGCAGCCACCTCGTTGGAAGAAGCAATGGAAAATGCAGAATTAGCGACGGTAATAACACACTCATCAGAGAATAAAATAAAAGCAGCTCAGGCGATGACTGGCTCAATCTATTTAGCTAAAACCGGCCACAAGAAAAGCGAGATCCGTAATTATCTGACTGAAACAATTGGCTACAACCTACCTGAGAAACTTGATAAAGAAGAAGCCAAGCAATTGATGGAGCGTTATAACTCTCCAGCGCCTGCAGCATTATTGGCATTTCTTGATTCAAATGATTTTGAGGAAGCCATACGCAAGGCAATATGGTTAGATGGTCCGTCTAATACCATCGCCGCTATTACGGGCGGCATTGCCCAAGCTTATTACAAGCACATCCCAAAGGCTCTGCTTCGAAAAACACTTTCGCGTATTGATACCGATATGGAGGCTATGATGGAAGATTTTGAAGACAAGTTTTGTAGCGATGTCGTTAATGATAAACAAGAAATAAAATTCAATTTCCATTAAAATAAAAAAGGTCAGCATTGCTGACCTTTTTACTTTATATCTTAATCGGATTCTTTACCTGCTCATCCAGAAGAGCGAAGTCCAGTACTTCAGAAATCTCCTTAACGAATAGGAATTCTAATCCTTCCAGGTAAATATCGTTAATCTCATCAATGTCTTTCTTGTTCTCGTGAGACAAAATAACATTAGTAATACCAGCACGCTTAGCAGCCAATATCTTTTCTTTAATTCCACCAACTGGCAATACCTTACCGCGTAAAGTTATTTCACCTGTCATAGCTAATCGTTGCCTTATCTTACGCTGAGTAAACGACGACGCTAAAGAAGTAACCATTGTGATACCCGCAGATGGGCCATCCTTTGGAATTGCCCCTTCCGGAACATGAACATGAACATTCCATTCGTCAAATGTCTCGTCCTTTATATTTAGCTTCTCAGCATTAGCTCGCAAATATTCCAAGGCCAACACAGCCGATTCCTTCATCACATCGCCCAAGTTTCCAGTTAAGGTTAATTTACCTTTTCCCTTGCTCAAGCTACTTTCAATGAACAATATCTCACCTCCAACCGGAGTCCAGGCCAAACCAGTAACAACACCAGCCGATGAATTATCTTGCCACTTATCTTTTGAGAAACGAGCAACACCTAAGTAATCTACCAAGTCTTTTATGCTCAAATTCTTCTTTAATTCTTCTTCCTTAGCAATCTTCAGTGCCACTTTTCTACAAAGTTTTGCCAGCACCTTGCTCAATTCACGAACCCCAGACTCTCTGGTATATGACTCAACGATAAAACCAAGTACATTTTTATTTAAGGCAATCTTGCCTTTTTTAATACCATGGTTTTCCATTTGTTGTGGTAACAAGTGGCGACGAGCTATTTCCACCTTCTCTTCGAGGATATAACCACTCACGTCAATCAGTTCCATACGATCCAATAGAGGCTGAGCTATGGAGTTAAGGGTATTTGCAGTGGCAATAAACATTACGTTGGACAAGTCAAAATCAACTTCCAGGAAATTATCATGAAAATGCTCATTTTGCTCAGGATCTAAAACTTCTAACAAGGCAGAAGCAGGATCACCATGATAGCTACTACTGATCTTATCAATTTCGTCAAGAATAAATACCGGATTAGCCGAACCAGCCTTTTTTATATTCTGAATAATTCGACCTGGCATAGCACCAATGTAGGTTTTACGATGACCACGTATTTCAGCTTCATCGTGCACTCCACCCAAAGACATACGCACGTATTTACGTCCAACAGCATCGGCAACCGATTTACCCAACGATGTTTTACCAACCCCAGGAGGGCCGTATAAACATATAATTGGCGACTTCAATTCACCTTTAAGTTTCAATACTGCTAAATGCTCTAATATTCTTTCCTTCACCTTATCCAGACCGAAATGATCACGATCAAGAAAACGTTCGGCACGCTTTAAATCATAATTATCCTTGGTGTATTCGTTCCAAGGTAAGTCAATGATTGTTTGCAAATAATTGTATTGCACTGAATATTCACCAGCAGCTGGATTTAAACGCTGAAGCTTATCCAGTTCCTTGAAGAATAACTCCTCAACTTCTTTGTTCCACTTCTTTTTCGACGCTTTCTCCTTCAGTTCAATAACCTCTTGTTCGATTGGGCTTGAACCTAACTCATCTTGTATGGTCTTGATTTGCTGTTGCAACAAATACTCACGTTGCTGCTGATCAATGTCGAGCTTTACTTTGCTTTGAATATCATTTTTAAGCTCTTGCATCTGCACCTCACGGGCTAAATGCTCAAGCAAGAGCATTCCTCTTTCAAGTAAACTTCCACAAACAAGTAAAGATTGCTTTTCCTTAACTGAAATGTCAGAATTGGATCCAACAAAATTAATTAGGAAACCATCGTTCTCAATGTTTTTTATGGCAAAAGAAGCTTCTGGTGGAATATTTGAAGATGCCTTGATGACACGTAAAGATAAATCCTTAATCGAGCTCACTACGGCCTCATACTCATCCTTGGTCTTTTTATCTGGCTCAATGTCATCAAGCGGCGTAACCTTTGCCATATGATATGGCTCATCGCTAATCAATTCATCTAATTGAAAACGACGCTTACCTTGAATAATAACAGATGTGGAATTATCAGGCATCTCCAAGACCTTAATGACCTTAGCTACCGTTCCTATTTCAAATAAATCCTTTTGTCCAGGATCTTCAATCTTAACATCCTTTTGAGCAACAGCCCCAAATACACCCTTATTCTTCTGTATATCCTTAATGAGTTGCAATGACTTATCTCTTCCCAATGAAATTGGAATGATTACACCTGGAAACAGAACCGTATTTCGCAAAGGAAGAATAGGCAAGTTGTCAGGCACTTCAAACTCACTGACATTATGATCTTCACCGTCGGCTACGATTGGAATGAACTCTGAGTCAGACTCGAATACCTCAGATAAAAGGGGTTTATTATGATCAAACTTATTATTATCCATCTTAAAATAGTCAATTACACTGACACCTCTGACAAACTGTCTGTTCAGTGTGTTATAAAACAACGATTCCTTGTATTGGCAATAGACGTGCCAAAATTTATTCAAGGCGTTTCAGAATTAAAAACCTAAGCAAAACGACACAATTCCTTCATCTTTATCGCTTCTAAAACGAATACGAACCATGTGATTTTAAGTTATGCTAAAGCAAAAAAAAAGCTCCGGATATTCCGAAGCTATTTTTTATATCTCTTAAAAACAATCGACTTACTTGCGCTTATCGAAGTGCTTTTGATATCTGTTCATAAATTTGTCAACACGTCCTGCGGTATCAACTAACTTCATTTTACCTGTGTAAAATGGGTGTGAAGTATTAGAAATCTCTAATTTCACCTGAGGATATTCAACTCCTTCGATTTCAACATTATCCTTTGTTGCAACAGTAGAACGAGTAATGAACGTTTCCCCGTTTGACATATCAGTAAAAGCTACTAATCTGTAATTATCCGGATGAATTCCCTGTTTCATTGTTATATGTTTTAAAACTTTATATTCTTATCTTTATCGGCCTGCAAAGGTAATTTATAAATTTTGAACCAACAAAGGATTAATTGATTTAATCACTGAAATTTATAAATCTTTTTCATTTCCCTTCTCATACTTAGTATCAACAGGTATGGTCGTCGCACGTTCCTTGGGCTCTTCATGCCCATTAAATAAATAGCGATAGGTTATGTGTTTTTTACCAAACTCTGCTCCCATCGACTCTTGCAAAACCCTCATTTTCGGATTAAAATCGCCAACCCACGACAATTCCAGCTCTTTAAACTGCGGATTTCTTTCTACCGCTCCTTTTAAATGCCAGAAGATACCAGACTCAATACCTGAGCGTTGAAACTTTGGCACAACGCCAAGTATAACAACCCTTGCCCGAGTCATAATTTTTTTCCTCTTCTTCCACCAAAAATTCAATTTATTGGCTATTCCCAACTTACCATTAAAGCCTTTTATTATCTGGTTGATATCAGGGAATAATACAATAAAACCAATCGGCTTACCATTGTGGTAAGCAAACCAAATCAACTCCTCCACCATGAAAGATTTTGATTTTTTCATGGTCGCATCAAGCGTCTTTCTATCTATTGGTTTAAAATTCTCGTGGTATTGCCAGGCGTCATTATAGATGCTTTCAAAATCATCTAAATACTTACTTGCATTCTTCCAAGAAAAATGCTTAAAACTATATCCATCCTTTTTCACAACCCAGCCCGCAATCTTCCAAAAACGCTCAGGAAAAGGCTTCTGTAAATCCAAATGATTCGTTATCTGTTCAAAGTAAGTTTTAAAACCATAGGCTTCAAAAAAGGCGCGATAATAGGTGGGATTGTATTGCATACCAAAACCCGGCTGAACAAAACCATCTACCAATAAGCCCCAGAAGTTGTCATTTTCGCCAAAATTGATGGGCCCATCCATCGCTTTCATACCGCGCTCTTCTAACCAAGCTTTGGCTCGATCAAAAAGCGCAAATGCGATTTTTTCGCTGTCAATACATTCGAAAAAACCAATACCTCCTGTTGGTTGCTCAAACCCCTTTGCTTTATTGTGATTGATAAAAGCAGCTATTCGCCCCACCACCACATCATTATCAAACAAGATGAAGCGAGTTGCCTCACCATGCGAAAAGTAACTGTTCATTGACGGATCAAAAATTTCCTCAATCATAGCATCAAGCGGGCGCACATAGGCCTCATCTGCAAAATAGATATCATCTACCAGGTTCAGAAACTGCTGCTTCGATCGTTGATCTATTACTTCTCGTATCTCCATCTATAATAGTCCGTTAGTCCCGATTATTATCGGGATGGCCAGAAGTTAGTAGCTTAATTTTGAAACAAACCATTTGTTAGCACAAAACGCAAAATCCCACATAATTTCAATCTTCTGACAATCTGATTAACACAAAACACTAAGGATATATCTCTATTTAATAAAAAAAATGGTGAACCCTATTAGGGTTCACCACAAAAATAATCGAATATTTTATTTTTCCTAGAACTTAAACCAGCTTTGATAATCGCTTGGTTGCTTCGCCGGAATTTGTTTGTGATAATATTCATTTTGAGCTGACACATAATTGTAGTCCGCTTCCATACTTTGCCAGTTTTCAGCCACAGACTTAACCGAACTTATTAAATAGTTCACTTCCTTATCAGTCATGGTAGGATGTATCGACATACGAATCCAACCTGGCTTCTGCGATAAATTACCCGTGTTTATCTGGCTAGTTATCTTATTTGAAGTGTAATAATCAACGTGTAACAAATAATGCCCATAGGTACCCGCACAAGAACATCCTCCACGCACCTGAATACCAAAATGGTCATTCAATAAACGTACAGCTAAATTAAAGTGTAAATCGTCGATGTAAAATGAAATGGCTCCTAAGCGGTCATCCACATTATCTGCCAAGATATTCATACCAGGTATCTCCCTAAATTCACGTAAAATCTTCGCTACAATTTCATCCTCTCGTGCATGAATGTTTTCCACACCCATTTCTTCCTTCAATTTTATAACCAGAGCCGCTTTTATAGATTGTAAGAAACCTGGTGTTCCTCCATCTTCACGCGCCTCAATATCGTCGACATAACGGTATTTCCCCCAACGATTGGTCCAATCTACTGTACCGCCGCCCGAATTATCTGGTGCCGAATTGTGATACAATGAGCGATTAAATACCATAACACCCGAACTACCAGGGCCACCTAAGAATTTATGAGGCGAAAAGAAAATGGCATCCAATCTTTCCAATGGCTCAGCCGGATGCATATCAATATTGTCGTAAGGAGCAGATGCTGCAAAATCAACAAAACAAAAACCACCATTCTCATGCATGATTCTTGCCAATTCATTGTATGGCGTGCGTACACCCGTCACATTTGAACACGCACTAAACGAACCGATCTTTAATGTTCGATTCTCATATTTTTTAATCTCACGTCGTAAAGACTCTGGATCAACCAACAATTGATCATCTGGCTCAATTACCACCACATCAGCATTCGTTTCTAACCATGAAGTATGATTTGAATGATGCTCCATGTGTGTAATAAAAACAACTGGTCGCTGATCAGTTGGCAGATTGCAATACTTTTGCGCCTGTTCAGGCACCCTCATACCAAGTATACGCTGAAGCTTATTAACCACATAGGTCATTCCGAAACCTGCGGTAATAATAATATCATCTTCGTCAGCGTTAACATGCTGCTTTATTATTTTGTGAGATAATTTGTAGATATTGGTCATAATCATACCCGTATCACTCGATTCGGAGTGAGTATTGGCAACCATTGGCCCCATCTTATCCTTCATCAAATCTTCAATGGGTCCATACATACGACCGCTCGCAATCCAATCTGCGTAAACCAATGGTTTTTCTCCATATGGAGTTTGAATCGTCGCCTCAGCTCCGATGGTGTTTTTTCGAAATTTTTCGAAATGTGCCTCCAAATTTGTCATGAACACTAAGGTTTTATATTGTTTCTACTCTTTTTACAAAACAATTAGATATTTGCATATCTATATGTTTGGACAAATATAGGGAATATAAAGAGATGAAAAATATGATTTTACCCCAAATCAAACAAAATCAATTAGGTAGACGCATGCCTAAATTAAAGATCCCTTACAAAATCCAGTTCATTTTGTATCTCTTGTCCAATGAATTGAAGATTCTTCAGTTCAGAATCGGCGCACTTACTTAAAAATTCTTCCAGTAGTGGGCTACCACCTTTTAATACTCTCAACTGCTTTTTTATGGCAAAAGCGAAGGACTTTAAAATGATGAAATCATCGGTATCGTGAAAATAACTTAACATGTCGTCTAATTTTCGAACATCCGTAGATTGAATAAGCTGAGCATACCAGCCAATGATATAATAAGCCAATGCAATGCTCCATTTATTGTGGTGCGACAAGCAAACCTTAGCCAACTCATTGGCAAAAGGTAACTTCCCCCATAGGAACATGGTACTGCGTTCTACCAAGTCGTTGTTATTAATCTTTTGACACCACTCCATGGCTTTAACCAGGCTCATTTTATCATGTGGCACAATCATAGCTGCCAACAGCATCGTTTCGCGGATCTCCATAAACCACAAACGTTCAGCTAAATCGTAGCGCTTTGGCAGATTCGCGGCAATGGCCTTCAAATGCTCCAGTGAAACACCATAGTTTTTGCGATAAACAATACCTGCTTTTTCCATTTGATCTACGGTAGCTCCATTCATGCGCAAACGGATAAGCGACATTATTTCATTCAACTCTTTTTCTATCTCCTGATTTTCAACAAAAAACTTCATAAGTACGATAAATAAACGCTTACAAAGAAAAAAAGTTTTTGATTTTTTTTATCATTTCTTGCGCAATTTAATTCGAGAATATTATCTTTGCATCGCTAAATAAAAATGGTGATTGTAGCTCAGTTGGTTAGAGCGCTGGATTGTGGTTCCAGAGGTCGCCGGTTCGAAACCGGTCTTTCACCCATAAAGAAGCCTGTTCATTACGAACAGGCTTTTTTTATACCCTCTTTTGTTGTGATCATTATTCTAAACACGAACAACCTTCATTCAAAATGCATGCAATAAAAAAGCCTAGCTAGAGAAGCTAATCTTTTAATTTTTCTAGAAAACATGTAGTATAGTTTAAACCACCTTTTACACCTTACTTGTTGATTGCTTTTAAAATTCTATCTTCCTTGATCAAAACATCTTTCATCAATAGCTGATATGGAAATTGTTTATGTTTAGAATCTTTGAAACCATCTAAAATTCGTGTCAAAGAACCTGCTGTTATCAACGAAAGGTTAATCTCAAATTCCAAATCACAATCATTCACAAAATCATCACTAAAATCAGGTGCTACAAGCAATGATTTAACAACATTGTATCCATTCAACTTCGCTAAATCTACATACGATTTAATTTGTCTTGAAACTGAACTAAACTTATTATACCCACTTTCCTTTACAGTTTTACATTCTAGGATTATAACTTCATTATTACCTAAGTTTAATATTAAATCAATTTTATCTTTAGCCGTATTAAGCTTCTTCTTTAAAACTTCATCAACGTCAAAACCTAACTTTTCAAAAATTGTTTTCGTGACATCTTCAAATTTTAAACCAAGCTCAGACTCCTTTATTATAATTCCATTTTCTTTCAACTTAGCCAGATTTCGAAATCCAATAGCCTCATAATTTTCAATCATCAAATTTTCTGCATCTTTGTATGCATCTAATATATTTAGCACTAGATCTCCTCTCGATTTCAACTCTTTCGCTGCTATAAATGCTTTTAAGTCGTCTATCGCTAATACATCAAGTATGTCTCTTGGTTTAATATTGTAATCGAGTAATGTACTACTATTTAACAATATTTCATCAGGCATCTCAAACTCTTTCAGTATCAATCTCCTAAAAGACTTAAGTGTTTCATCTAGCTCTATTAAAAGCTTTTCATAACCTTCAACAGAAATCCCTACTTTTTCATCTATTTCTTGCTCTTCAAAGTGAAGAATAATATTAGAAATCTTTTCTTCAATAGTACTTCCTTTAAGTTGCTCACAAATTTTTAAGCCTCCTTCCCAAAGGTCATTTAAAGCTTTCTTTTTTTCAGTTAAAGTAATGCCATCCTTATGCATACCGTATTTAAGTAAACTAATTAAAGATATACCTTCCTTAATGATTAGATTTACCTTCTCCTCATAACTAACATCTCTAACGTTAATATTATGCTTTCTGCAAATAAGGTTAATCTGCGGTTCTTTGAAGGTTTTTAGTACTCTTCGGAAATATTTATCAGCAACGTCTTTTTCTCTTATTTTTCTAAGAACCCGAACTACTTCATCTGCTATATAAACTGTATTATTTTTCTTGGAATAAAATATAGCTCCTATAGTCTTCAAGAAGTTAATTACATTATCAACACTTTCTTTTTCGGGTGGTATTATCATGTAATTAATCAACTTAATTTCTTCCTGAGACAATTGAAGTTGATGAGCAAGAGTAACTAGTATTGATAACTCATCATTGGTTATTTTAGCTTCTCTATTGTTAATATCATCATTAGTGTATGCAGTTAATACACAAGCACGATATATTTCATAATCACGTTTTCTTTCCGGCTCAATATCGGACTTCTCGGACTCAAGTTCAATTTTAAGCTGCTTGGTCTTTTTCTTAATGCTATTTAATTCTTTTTCATACAAACGGGCCAACCAATCTTGTTTCATTATGCCATTACCATCTTTGATAATGATATCTATTAAAATATCAAGTTGCGATGTAGTATTTACAAATTCTGCTTTTACCGTTTCAGCAAATTCATCTTTAATTAGGCTAAATACATTGGCAATATTAATACTGTCAACACTTTTTAAATCATTACTACTATCTGAAAGAATTTTGTCAATCTCTTTACTATTCTTAGGGTTATTAGATTTAATGTTATCGATAATTTTTAAAAATGCATTTTTCTCCAACGAATTAACATTGTCTAGTACTTTTTCCAGTTTCATTCTAATTTCATTTTAATAACACCTTATTAAGCCTAACAGCAAAAAGATTAAATATCACTAGTGACCGACTAATTTTTTAAAATGAGGGTACTCCCTAAAGGTTTCCCCTCAAAGTTGTAAATTGATTTTGCGAAACATTTTACA